>JARFUG010000147.1 GCA_029289095.1 Desulfuromonadales bacterium | reverse complement strand
GTCTCCCTAGGCAATGGTCACCTCAGGGCAGAGAAAGACATCCTGTATGGCGTTCAGAAGCTCCACGCCCTCCTTCATCGGTCTCTGAAAAGCCTTGCGACCGCTGATCAGGCCAGTGCCGCCGGCGCGCTTGTTGATAACGGCGGTGCGAACCGCCTGGGCGAGATCCCCCTGTCCGGCGGAAGATCCGCCGGAATTGATGAGACCGACGCGCCCCATGTAGCAGTTGACGACCTGATAGCGCGTCCACTCGATGGGGTGATCGGGGACGAGATCGCTATAGATCCGATCGTGCGTTTTGCCGAACTGCAGGGCAGGATAGCCGCCGTTGCACTCGGGTTGTTTCTGCTTGATGATATCGGCATGAAGCGTGACGCCGAGGTGGTTCGCCTGCCCTGTGAGGTCGGCGGCGAGCTCGAAATTCTTCTCTTTCTTGAACTCGGGATTGCGCAGATAGCACCACAGGACGGTAAAGAGTCCGAGTTGGTGCGCCCTTTCGAAGGCGGCGGAGATCTCCTCGATCTGCCGGCGCGACTCGGCAGAGCCGAAATAGATGGTGGCCCCGACCCCCACCGCCCCCATCTCGAATGCCCGCTCGACATTGGCGAAGAGGGTCTGGTCATAAGTGTTGGGGTAGGAGAGGAGCTCATTGTGGTTGAGTTTCACGATGAAGGGGATGCGATGAGCCCAGGTGCGGGCCACCGCCCCGAGAACACCTGCGGTGGAGGCGACGGCGTTGCATCCCCCCTCGAAGGCGAGCTCGACGATCTTGTGCGGATCGAAATAGTCGGGATTGGGCGCGAAGGCCCCGCCTCCCGAGTGCTCGATCCCCTGGTCGACCGGCAGGATCGAAAGATACCCGCTGCCGGCGAGCCTGCCGGTTGTGTGCATCCAGCGCAGGTTGCGAAGGACTGAGACAGGCCTGTCCGATCCGATCCAGCACCGCTCGATGAAATCGGGACCGGGAAGATGGAGTTGTTCCTTATCGATCCCCCGACACGAATAGTCCAGGAGCTCCTTTTCCTCTCCCAGCAGTTCGGCGATTCGTTCAATCATCATCTCTTCTCCTTGATTCGCTATCCCTTCAACAGCCGCACCGCTTCCTTCACCATCTGAGAGGAGTATCCCCACTCGTTGTCATACCAACTGAAGATCTTCACCAGGTCGCCATCGACCACCTGCGTCAGGGCGGTATCGACGACGGAGGCGCGGGGGTCCTTGATGATGTCGGAGGAGACGAACTCATCCTCCGCAACGCCGAGGATGCCGCGGTAGCGCTCCGACCTGGCCTCTTCCTCGAAGATCCGGTTGATCTCCTCGACCGTGACCGCCCTCTCGGTGACGAAGACGAGGTCGGCGATGGAGCCGAGGGGGACGGGCGCGCGCACGGCTACGCCGTCGAATTTCCCCTGCACATCGGGCAGAGCCTTCCCCGTCGCCTGTGCCGCCCCCGTCGAGGTCGGCACGAGGTTGGCTGCGGCGGCCCGGCCGCGCCTGACCTTCTTGGCGGGGCTGTCGACGATCCCCTGACTGGAGGTGTAGCCGTGCACCGTCGTCATGATCGCCTTCTTGATGCCGACGCGGCGCTTCATCACTTCGACCACCGGAGTGATGCAGTTGGTGGTGCAGCTTGCCAGCGAGATCAGCCGGTCGTCGGCTCCTGCCTGGTTCACTCCATGGACGACGAAGGGGACGCCGTCCCCTTTTGCCGGGGCGGAGAGGATGACCCTGCCGGCGCCGCCCTGCAGGTGCTTTTCCATCCCCTCCCGGTTGGTGAAGATACCGGTGCACTCGAAGACGAGATCGATCCCCATCTCCTTCCATGGAAGCTGCGCCGGGTCTTTCTCATTTAAAAGGCGGATTTCGCGGCCGTCGATGGCCAGTGCATTCTCGCGGCTCTCCACCTTCTTTTCATAGCGACCATATGCCGTGTCGTAACGAAGAAGATAGGCGAGATTTTCGGCCGGCGCGAGGTCGTTGATCGCAACGAGTTCCAGCTCGGGGGTATCGAGAACGATCTTCATCGTGGCGCGGCCGATGCGCCCCAGACCGTTAATGGCGACTTTGGGCATGTCGTTCTCCTTTGTGATATTACTTTCCGGATCTGCGGCTCCATTTCGGATGGATGAATCTCTCTTATCAGATCGGACATGGATGTCAAAACTCAGAGGAAACCGGATTCACCCAAACCATGAATCCTCCTCTCCAAACCCGGATTCC
>JARFUG010000088.1:4468-11683 GCA_029289095.1 Desulfuromonadales bacterium | reverse complement strand
CGCCGGGCGCCTCAACGACGCCAGCAACGGCAAGACCTGCAGGATGTGCCACTGACGTCCGACAAAGAGTTGTATCCGACCCACACACAGAAGGAGAAAACACATGGTAAGGAAGAAACTCGCACTACTAACCGCAGCGCTGCTCTCTGCAGCGCTGCTCTGGGGCTGCGGCAGCAGCGGATCAGGGGGGATGGATGTTCAGCCCATTGATCCGGCCGATGTCCAGACGGTCGGCATCTTCAACTGCTCCACCTGCCATGGCAACGGGCCCCAGGCTCAGGCATGGCTGGAGAGCAAGCACGCGGCAGGAAGCTACGGCGGAACCGGCGCCGTCTGTCTCAACTGCCATGATCCCGGTCGAGACGGCCAGGAGATGGCGCAGGCCTTCGGCGTCACCAACCGCAACGTGGTCGGTTGCGAATCGTGCCATGGCGGCGGAAGCGCGCACCGCGGCCTTGGGCCCCTCCCCTTCCCGCGGCCCGGGGTTGAAACCTGCGGACAGTGCCATGGCGACCTGACCGTCGCTGCCGCCGGCACGCATATCGGCAACAACCCCTTCACCAATCTGATCACCGATCGCTTCCTCGACAGCCGCCATGCCGGAACGGGGGTGGGCACGCCCGTTCGCGCGAACACCTGCGCCGCCTGTCACAGCCATGAGGGCGCCGTTCTTTACCTGAGCGCCATCGAGGCAAGCGGCAATCGCAACATGATGCTCAGAGGCGGAGTCCTCGGCCTTGAAAACGCCCTCGCAGCTCTGGGAACCGTTGATACGCTCAATGTCAAGACCTGCACCACCTGCCACGACGCTCACAGCGGCAAGGTGCGTGGCCTGGGCGACATTACCCAGACTTTCGCAGGCGCGGGTGCTCCTGCCGAGCGCGTCGTCTTCTCCGCCGAGTTCAACCTCTGCACCAGTTGCCACCAGGTCAACCTCGCTTTCGAATTCGATGAGGACGCCGGCTATGCCGGGCGCGGCATGATCCGCTATTTCCTGGCTGATGCCCACAGCACAGAGACCAGAACGGACGCTCTCAACGCCCTGGTCGACTGGCACAACGTCTCCCAGACCAACGCCGGCCGCACTATCGTCGATACTCATTTCGCCGGCGCCGCTCGCATCCCCGTCACCGGCGCGCTCCGCGAGATCGCCGGCTACAATATCAATCCCGGCAGCCCCAACGCCTGCTCGTCCTGCCATGACGTGCACAGCGCCAGCAAGTTCGGCGCAAACAGCGGAGCCTCGTTCGATATGGCTGTGAGCTTCGCCGAAGGTTTTGGCCAGAACCACGGCAACTACATTTCCGACGCATTCTCCAGAGAGCAGTTCGGTTGCACCCCCTGCCACACTGGTCGCGATTTCGTGAAGCTGACCGAAGGGCGCACTCTCGCTCAACTCGGATCCCCCCGCTGGAACACCCTCGGGTGCGTTTCCTGCCATGACATGCTGAACACCATGGACCCCGCAAGCGGGACTCCTGCGAGGGTCGTCAGCGACGAGCCGCGCACCTTCCCGGCAAATCATGTCTTCCAGTTCCAGAGCGGCGCCGTTGTCGATGTAGCGGACCTCGGACGCAGCCAGGTCTGCTTCGAATGCCACAAAGGGCGCACCGGTTTCAACGACACCGCCACCATCACCACCGTTTACGGCGTCAACTACCTCCACTACAGCCCTAGCGCTGCGATCCTTTTCGGTGACGAGTCGGAGATGGTTCCGACCTACGAAGGACAGTTGTATGCCGGTCTGCGCAACGTGCACGTTGATTTCAATCAAACGGCTGTTCTCGGCTGCGCCGACTGCCACGAAGTGCACTCGGGCGGTATCCGTGCGAACAACCCCGTCGTCTTCAGCGGGGCCGCCTGCGTTTCCTGCCACCTCGGAAATCAGGATACCTTCGACGTCTTCCATAGAGATCGCACGAAAGCTTTCGGCGATCGTTTGAAAAACACGATCCTCGATGTACTGGAAGGGATGTTCGACGGCGGAGACTTCAATCTCCCCGAAGGTCTGACTGCCGCCCAGCAGACCCGCGCCATGAAGGACCTCATCGTCATCTTCGAGGGGATCGACAGCCCGCTCCTGACCGGTGATCTCGCGCTGAGCACGAGCGGTGTCTTTGTCAGCGGCATGACGGAGAGGGCTGCTTTCGTAGCCGCTTTCCCGAACGATGCAGTCAAGACTCCTGCAGACAGGTTGAAGATCTTCATCACCGGCTCACCCCGTGATGCCACCGGCTCCCGTCTGGTCACCAATGCACTCGCCAAGGCCGGCGCCGCTTGGAAGAACTTCAACTATGACGACAAGGCCGCCTGGGCGCACAACAGCGTCTTCGCCCGCCAGGTCATGTTCGATGCCATCCAGGATCTCGGCGGAAGTACGACGGGCCTTGTAAGACCTAACTGATTTCTGTCTAACTTGCAGTGCAGTTCGGGCGGGAGATTTTCTCCCGCCCTTTTTTTATGGTGCGCCAGGCATGGCGCGTGGTGCGTCAGCACCACTGATTGACTGTGGTGGTTAATCGAGGACTTGGGGGTGAAAGTCCCCTGCGGACCCTGATGGCGGGAACCGCTAGCCGGACGGGAAGGGTGTCCATCGCGAGGTGGAATCTGAAGGAAACCGCAGGCAAACTCCCGGCCCGACCAACGGATCGCATACGAGGCAGGTCCATCCGGGCGAGAAGGCCATTATCTTCAAAGCTTGATCCATCCGGGAGGGTAGGACTGTAAATGCGTCGGGCATATGGGAGGAAGGTCACGCGCATTACCCTGGGAGATCTGTCGATCTGGGATACCGCATGACCCACCCGGGAGGCCGCGCCTCAAGGTGACGCAATCCTTGGTGAATCGGCTCAAGGCAAATCTCAGGCAGCTCTTTCGACGGGGAAGGGGACGCAGCCTCAAGAAGGTCATCGAAGAGTCCACCCCGAGGCTTCGGGGCTGGATCGCCTATTTCCGACTGGCGGAGGCCAAAGGAATCTTCGAAGAACTCGACGGCTGGATCAGGCGGAAGCTGCGCTGCATTCTGTGGCGACAGTGGAAGCGCCCCTTCATCCGGGCCAGGAACCTGATGAAGCTGGGATTGCCGGAGCGCAGGGCGTGGAAGTCCGCCCAAAATGTGCGAGGCCCCTGGTACAACTCAGGGGCCTCGCACATGAAACATGCTTTGCGGAAGTCTTTCTTCGACAACCTGGGGCTGGTCTCGTAAGTCGACCGCCTCAGGCGCTCTCAGCACGCCTTGTGAACCGCCGTGTACAGAACCGTACGCACGGTGGTGTGGGAGGACGGCGGGAGTGACCCCGCCTCCTACCCGATTATGCACTGCAAAGAAGGTGAGCCGATCCGGCTCACCTTCTTTGCATTTATTGCAGAAATTTATTCGGCTGTCGCAGTGAGCAGCGGACGGGGGGTCCTGTCTGTATTTGGCGGCAGGATCGGATGAAGGATCTGCGGCTGATCTCCGGTGAGGGTGTGCATGAAAGTGGTGATCTTGTCGGCTTCTGCATCGGTGAGGGAAATGCCGAGTTGTGCGGAGCCCATGATCTTGACCGCATCGTTCAGGCTCCAGACCTTTCCGGAGTGAAAATAGGGTGGTGTAATGGCGATGTTTCGCAAAGAGGGCGACTTGAAGACGTATTTGTCAGCAGCGGTGTTGGTGACTTCGAAGCGGCCGACATCCTCGACGGGGCGCACCTCGGGCGAGGGGGCCTCCACGACGCCAAAGGGGAAATAACTCGTCCCTCCCATGTTGACGCCGTGGTGACAACTGGCACACCCCTTGTCCACAAAAAGACGGAGTCCTTCGATTTGCGTTGCGTTGAGGGCATCTGAGTCTCCCTTCAGATAACGGTCGAAGGGGGCATTGGGGGTAATCAGGGTCGCTTCGAAAACTTCAATCGCCCTGGCCATGTTATCAAAGGAAACCGGGTTCTTGTCGCCGGGGAACGATTTTTCGAAGAGCTCCACGTAGGCGGGCAGACTCTTGAGGGTCTCGACGACTCGCTCTGGAGTGTTGTTCATTTCGACCGATGCCTGCACCGGTCCCTTGGCCTGCTCGGCAAGATCCTGGGCGCGCCCGTCCCAGAACTGGGCGATGTTGAAGACCGAATTAAAGACAGTGGGAGCATTGCGGGGGCCAGCCTGCCAGCCGTGTCCGACCGAGGTCTCCTGCAGGTCGACGCCGCCAAGTCCAACGTTGTGACAGGTATTGCAGCTGATGAGCTGGGAGGCGCTGAGACGTGGCTCGAAATAGAGCATTTTGCCAAGTTCGATCTTTTCCGGAGTCGCAGGGTTGTTGGAAAGAGCTGGGGCCTCATCGGGAATCGGCTGAAAAAGGGTTCGAACTCTTTTTTCAAGAACATCCTGAGCCGAGGCGTTAACAGTCAGCGCCAGTCCTGCCAGCAGACAAACCACCGTCTTTTTAAGCATTTGTGAATTCCTCCTTCTCGATAGCGATCTTTTGAACGGGGATGGATTAAGAACCAAAATCATAAGAAAATGATTATCCATAAGATAATGGCTTTTTGTGACTTGTCAAGGAAAAAGCCGCGCCAAGGACCAAATGAAGGTTTAATTAAAGGTAAGTGCCCGAAAAATAAGGAGAATAGCACGTTGACACGGCAAATTATATTGATCTAATAAAAAATAATTTGATGAGGAGAGAAGCTAGCGGATCTGTTGAAAGGACAGGAGGCAAAAGTGCATTCCGAAGGTGCAACAAGCCCTTTTCCGACCCAGACGACAAAGGAGAATGAAGATGAGAATGTTCCTAGATTGGAGGCATGTCTTGCTCTCGGGATTTCTGATGGGAGCGCTGGGGATGACCGGTTGCGGGAGTTCGAGTGGGGGTGATCCCATTGCGCCGCCGCCGGTCAGGACCGCAGAAATCTGTAGTGCGTGCCATGCACAGGGCGGGATCTCGGATGTCGACCGTCATTTCGCTCTGGCGGAGCAGCTCACCTATGACGCTCAAATCACTTCCGTTGAAACGGTTGGAGGCGCCGCGGATGAGGTCGTGACGGTCACTGTCGCATTCACTGTCACCGATCCTGCTACAGGGCAGGGTGTTTCCGGACTGGCGGACGCCTTTGAGTACACCATCGCGAAATGGATCCCCTCCGCGGATGGCCGTAACGCTGGAATGTGGCAGAGCTATCTCAATCGCAGTCGCGCCGGCGTCGGCGAAGGAGCCGATGTTCTGCGTGCCGCGGGAGAGCGCAATCCGGCAGTGGATCTAGGCGGGGGAAATTACGAATACACCTTTGTGACGAATTTCGGTTCCGCAGGGGCGCCGACCTTCCTCTACTACGGTGCTGAGGGCGCCGACGGAACGGCTGCGGGGATCGGCGCCGACGGGGTGCTGAGTTCACCTGCCGCCTTGGTGGTTCTTGAAGCTCTCGATCTGAACTGGGAAGGAGAACTGGTCCACCGCATTGCCATTGCGAGCCTGGCGGAGGCTGCGCAATACCGTTTCAACGCTGTGGCTGATTTCGTACCGGACACCGGAGAGATACGCGAAGAGTTCGTGAACTGGGCGGCAACGACCGAGTCGTGCAATGCCTGCCATGCGACATCGACTCCGGGAGCGAAGATGAGCCTGCCCAACGTCCATGGCGACAGGCGTTTCGAGGTGGCATTGTGCGTGACGTGCCACAACGAAAACACCTTTGATCGCTCGGTTTCAACCGATGAAGAGTGGGTCGCCATCGATCTGACGACGATGATTCACAGAATTCATCTCGGTGACGAAGGGTATATCGTCGACGGACGCGATTACACCGGGCTGCCGTATCCGCAGGATCTCACAGGGGTCGGCGGAGTGATGAACTGTCGGGCCTGCCACAACAATCAACTGATGGAGCAGCCGGAGAACCGATCGGAGCAAAGCGCGACGTTATGGCAGATGCCGAGCGTTCAGGGGTGCGGCGCCTGTCACCCAGTCGTCTTTGGAGTTCCGATCGCCGAGCATTTTGGTGCAACCCCCTGTATTACCTGTCACGCGCCGGAGGCGCCCATCGGTGCGGAGCTGTCGCATGTAACCAACTTCTCCACACCGAACAATCCGCTCATCCCTGCCGGGGCGGCGGTGCTGGTCTATGAGATCGCAGAGGTCGCGATGAATGCGGAGAACCAGCCGATCGTACGTTTCCGCGTTCTGGCGAACGACCAACCTCTCGATCTCAAGGCGCCTCAGCCACTGCTGGGGCATATCACCTTCGCTGGTACGAACCCCAACTTCAAGATTACCTGGTCGGATCCGGTAGGCGCAGTTCAGACACCGGTTGACTGGACGAACACCGGGGGCGAGACCCGCACTTATTTCAACAGAGACGAGAATCTTGGTCGGGGCGTGGCCGATCAGCCGGTCACCGTCGGTCTTGCCGCCATTGTGGAGAGTCTCCAGGGTCCGGACGCCGACGGCTGGTTCACAACAGTCCCTGGTCTCAATCCGGCCGCCCCCGTGGCATTTCCTGTCAATGCAACTTTGCGGGCGGTCTTCCTGGAGGGATTCTTCACCTTCACCAATCTCGAGAATGCACAGATCTCAGGCGAGTCGGTGATCGTCGGAGTCGGTGCGGAGGGGACGCCACGGCGCCAGGTGGTCGATATCATGAGTTGCAACAGGTGTCATGAGCGTATCCGCTTTCATGGCGGCGGCGGACGGGACAACAATCCTGACCACTGCGTAGCCTGCCATAATCCGAGCATGACGAGCAGCAACCTTTTGCTGCAGACGAGCAACAATTTCAAAGACATGATCCATGCAATCCATGCCGGAGATCCCGTCGGCGGCGAAGGAATGCGTGAAAATCCCTTCATGTTCATCCGCGGGCCTGAGACTCCGATCCTTGGATTCCAGGGACTTCACGACTTCAGCAACGTCGGGTACCCGAGCAAGCTCGCAGATTGCCGGACCTGTCACCTCGAGGGGACGTATCGTCTTCCTCTTCAGGGGAACGTTCTGTCGAGCACCTATGTCCACAATCTCGATGATCCGGCACAGAGCCTCAAGATTACACCGGCCTCGGCGGCCTGCTCATCGTGCCACGACAGCGAAGCCGCAAGGACCCACATGGAGCAGACCGGAGGGATGTTCTTTGCAACTCAGGCGGAGATCGACGCCGGGGAATTCGCGCCGCCAACCGAACCGCCCCCGACGGAACCGCCGCCTACCGAACCACCCCCGACCGAGCCGCCTCCGACCGAGCCGCCCCCGAC
>JARFUG010000088.1:0-4368 GCA_029289095.1 Desulfuromonadales bacterium | reverse complement strand
GAGCCGCCCCCGACGGAGCCGCCGATTGATGGGCAGGCGCTTTACAACGGTGCGGGGTGCGCCGGCTGCCACGGCCCAGCGGGTGGAGGAGTCGGAACTTTCCCGAACATTCGGAATTCAACGCTGGCGCAACTGCGCGGCATTCAGGCAGCAGGCGGTGTTCATGCCCCCATCGCCACCTGGACCGATCCTCAGGCCCAGGCCGTTGTCAACTTCCTCGCCCAGTAGTGGATTGAACTGAACGAAAAAAGCGGGACCTCCGGGTCCCGCTTTTTCATTGCCAGCGTCAGCACTTTCTATCTGCCGTAGTAGGTGTATCCCCTCAGCCCCGCAGAGAATCCTTCAAGGATCTCCTGGCGTTCAGCCACGGAAATCGCTCCTCGGCGCACCGCCTGCTCAGCGGTACGACGGAAGCGCTCCTGGATGTCCTTGGCGTTATACTGCACGTATCCAAGAATGTCGGCGATGCTGTCCCCCTGGTTCTCCCGGGTGACGTCGAAACTGCCGTCTTCGTTGACGCGCACGCTCACCACGTTGGTGTCGCCGAAGAGATTGTGCAGATCGCCGAGGGTCTCCTGATAGGCGCCGACGAGAAAGACGCCGATGTAGTACTCCTCGCCGGGCTTCACGGGGTGCAGAGGGAGGGTCTTTCGGGTGCCGTGCAGGTCGATGAAGTGGTCGATGCGACCGTCGCTGTCGCAGGTGATGTCGGCGATGATCGCCTCGCGGCTCGGCCGCTCGTCGAGACGGTGGATCGGCATCACCGGAAAGATCTGGCCGATGGCCCAGTGGTCGGGAAGGGACTGGAAGACGCTCAGGTTGCCGTAATAGATGTCGGCGAGCTGTTCTCGCAGTCCGGTGAGTTCGGGGGGGATCTCTCCGTCGGAAGTTTCCAGATGATCGACGATGCGCCGGAAGATCTCGAGGACGAGGTTCTCCGCCAGCGCCCGCGAGCGCAGGGAGATCTGCCCCCGCTTGAACATCTCGCGGATCTCGTCCCTGTAGAAGGCCGTGTTGTTGAAGGAGTGCTGGATGGTGGCGGGGGTGAGGCGCTGGAGCGTCTCGTAGAGGTTGTGGATAAGGGGGCTTTCCTGCGGTGGCGGCGCCTCGGGGACGGGAGCCGGCTCGAAATGCATCACATCGAAGACGTTGAAGACGAGGAGCGAATAGTAGGCGACGGTGGGGCGTCCCGACTCGGTGACAATGGTCGGGTGCGTCACTCCGGCGGGGTCGAGGCTCTCCATGATCACCTCGACAATGTCGGTGCAATACTCGTCGAGGGTGTAGTTCATCGACTGGGTGTGGTTCGAGCGCGAGCCGAGATAGTCGACGGCCAGTCCGCCGCCGAGGTCGAGATACCCCATCGGCGCCCCTTCCTGCACCAGGTTGATGTAGTAGCGGCACGCCTCCATGACCGCCTGACGGATGTCGCGGATGTTGGGGATCTGCGAGCCGAGGTGACAGTGCAGCAGTTGCAGGCAGTCGAGCATGTCGTGCTTTTTGAGGGCGTCGACGATCTCGATGAGCTGCGTGGTGGTCAGCCCGAAGATGCTGCGGTCGCCGCTCGTCTTGTTCCAGTGGCCGCCGACGGTGGTGGCGAGCTTGGCGCGCATCCCGATGAAGGGACGTATCCCGAGGGCCTTGCTGCGCTCGATGATGATCGGCAGCTCGGCGGGAGTTTCAATGACGAAAATGCAGCGGTACCCGAGCTTGCGGGCGCGAAGTCCAAGATCGATGAACTCCCGGTCCTTGTAGCCGTTGCACACCACCATGCTGTCGTTGCCCGGGAGCGAGGAGAGGGCGATGATCAGTTCGGCCTTGCTGCCCGCTTCGAGACCGTGGCTGTAGCGCGCGCCGAATTTGGCGATCTCCTCGATGACCTGGCGCTGCTGGTTGACCTTGATGGGGAAGACCCCCTGGTAGCGGCCGCCGTACTTCTTTTGCTCGATGGATGCGCGGAACGACTCGTTGAGCAGGGCGATGCGCGCATCGAGGAGGTTCTCGATGCGAAGCAGAAGGGGCATCTGCAGCCCGCGCTCGGATACCCCCGAGACGATCTCCATCAGGGAGACCTGCACGTCGCCGGACGGGAAAGGGACCTTCACCGTCACCTCACCCTTGGCGGAGAGGTCGAAATAGCCGGCCCCCCAGTCGCGCACGCGGTAGAGGCGGGCAGAATCTTCGCTCGTCCAGTCCTGCTTCAGCCTGGGATTCATCTTCTGTCTCCTGGAACGTTTTTCAGTAACAAATCCCCCTCGATCCCCCTTTTCCAAAGGGGGATCAAAAAGCCCCCCTTTGAAAAGGGGGGTCTGGGGGGATTTAGGTTTTCGAGATGTTCTCCCGGGCGAAGGTCGGCAGCATGAAGGCCCCCAGGTGCAGGTCCTCATTGTAGTATTTCGTGTAGAAGCCGCGGTTTTTCGCGCGCTCGCGGTCGAAATCCTTCACAGGGTGGTGCTCTTTGCTCGCGAAGGCGAAGCTCCAGAAGCCGCTGGGGTAGGTGGGGATGAAAGCCTGGTACATCTCCACGATGGGGAAGACCGCCCGCAGGTTGCGGTACATGTTCTTCTGAATCTCGCCGTGATAGAAGGGGGATTCGCTCTGGGCGACCATGATCCCGTCCTTTTTCAAAGCGCCGAAGACCATGCGATAGAAATCCTCTTCAAAAAGCCCCTCTGCCGGCCCGATGGGGTCGGTGGAGTCGACGAGAATGATGTCGAAGGCGTCCTGATGGTCCCGGATGTAGGCGATGCCGTCGTCAACGTGCAGCTTCACGCGGGGATTGCTCCCGTCGATGTCGCATGCCATGGAGGGGAGGAGCTCGATCGATTTTTCGATGACGAGACCGTCGATCTCGCACAGCACCGCTTCCTCGACCCCCTTGTGCTTCATGATCTCCCGGATCGTCCCGCCGTCGCCTCCGCCGATCACCAGCACCTTCTTAGGATCTGGATGGACGAACAGGGCGGGGTGAGTGATCATGTCGTGGTAAACGAACTCGTCGCGTTCGGTCACCATGACGAGGCCGTCCAGCAGCATCATGCGGCCGTACTCGGCGGTCTCGACGATATCCAGTCGCTGAAACTCGCTCTTGCCCGAAAAAAGGGACTGGTTCACCTTGAGGGTGATGGCTGCATTCTCGGTGTGTTTTTCGGTGTACCACAGATCCATGGAAAGCTCCTGATGGATGATATGTATTGATCAAAAAACGTCGATGCACGATGACCGAACGGCGGCCGAAGTCTTTAAACGACTTCAAAAGATTAACAACTCGGTCGAGCGAATGCAAACGACACTGGAAGGGCTCAGATGGAATACGCTCATCAGGGGGGAACTGTCAACTTTTTTGTCGCGCACCCTTCCTGAAGCGGCAGAGTTCAATGCGTCTATCTCCTTGACATAGGCGGTCTTTTTCTATTTACTATGTGCCACTCTACTGAAAGGGCGAGACCGAATGCACTTGGTTGAAAAAATCGGATTCATCGGGGGGGGGAACATGGCGGAGGCGCTGATCAAGGGACTGCTCGGCGCTGCCTTCCCTGCCGAGCGCATCATCGTTTCAGAACCCGCACCGGGCAGGCGCGCGCAGGTGCGGGAGCGCTACGGTGTGTGCATTGCCGATGGAAACTCCGAGGTCGTTCGGCAGTGCAGCCACATCGTCTTTGCGATAAAGCCCCAGGTCTGCTCGGAGGTCCTCCCGGAAATCGCACCGGATTTCGATGAGAGCAAGATGCTGGTTTCGATCCTTGCCGGCGTGTCCACGCGCACCCTGGAGGAATCGTTAAAGGGGAATCCCCGAGTCGTTCGTGCCATGCCCAATACTCCCGTTCTCGTCGGCGAAGGCGTCACCGTCCTTTGCGCAGGGCGCTTCGCCTCATCCGACGATATTGGTACGGCTCACCGGCTTTTCGAAACGGTTGGGAAAGCACAGGTCTTGGGGGAATCCCTCTTGGATGCGGTGACCGGTCTTTCGGGGTCGGGGCCCGCCTACGTCTTCACTTTCATCGAGGCGCTGACCGACGGTGGTGTGCACGTGGGGCTTTCACGCGAGGTCGCCTCGGCTTTGGCCGTGCAGACCGTCTTGGGTGCTGCCCGCCTGGTGCAGCAGAGCGCAGAGCATACTGCAGTTCTTCGCGATCGGGTCTGCTCCCCCGGTGGGACGGCCATTGCCGGGATCAAGGCTCTGGAGGAAGCAGGATTGCGGATCGCGTTGATGAACGCCGTAGAAGCGGCAACGGTGCGTTCGCGCGAACTGGGAAAAAAAGAAGGGGGTAATTGAGGGCGCTTGCGCAGGGGGCCTGCACTGTTGCAGTCTACTTCCGTCTTCCGTCTTCCGTCTTCCGTCTTCCGTCTTCCGTCTTCCGTCTTCCG
>JARFUG010000146.1 GCA_029289095.1 Desulfuromonadales bacterium | reverse complement strand
AGCAACCCCTGCAGCGCCTGCCACAATCCCCACCTGGCAAAAAGAAACTGGGACCTTACGCAGCCCGGTTTCCCGCTGTTGAGCGCCATCTCAAGGCCGAACGATCGCACAAGGCTCTGGGGTGAAACCGAGTTGATGGCCTCCTACCTTTCGTATGAGGCCCCCTATGCCTTCAATCTGAACCGAGAGCCCGCCGGGGTCGGTGAGCCGGACGGAGAGAGAACCCCCGATTACGTCGGCTTCTGCACCGAATGCCACAACCCCGCCAATATGATCTGGAGCACGACCCTGAACCGCAACGTCCGCAAGGTCAATTGGGGGACGACAGGCGACGGCAGAGACAAGCATGGCGCCCGCCCCAGAGAGGGGCATCCTGTCGGAGACGGCGCCTCACGGTGGTCGGAGCCGTACAGGTCGGCCGCCGACGTGAAGAACAACTTCGTCCTCTCCTGCCTCGACTGCCACGAGCCGCACGGATCAAGCAACATCATGCTCCTGAGGCGCAGGGTCAATGCGGGCGACCTGCAGGAACCCGTCAGCGAGAGCGCGCCGAAACCCCTGCTTCCGCTGTGCATGCGCTGTCACGACCGCGGTTACATCAATGAGATCCACCATGCACCGGGTTATCTCGCTCCGGCGGGCGACTGTTTCGCCTGCCACCCCAACGGAGGAGATGCGCCGGAGGTCGTCTCGTGCCGGCAGTGCCATCATCATGGAAATAATTTCTAGAGACATTTTCACCGCGGAGGGCGCAGAGGACGCGGAGGGAAAAGCAAGCCCGGATCCGCAGATCAACGCAGATTTTTGCAGATTAAAACGGCCCTGATCCGGTGATGGATGAGGGCCGTTGTTTATGAAAAAATCGGGAAGGCGTCTCCCGCGACGACGCAACGACGCGACGAAAGGCTTTTTGAGGGACAAATCCTTAGGATCGACTTTGCTTCTTCTTCACGTTGCGTCGTCGCGGCGTCGCGTGAGACTGGTTTGAACTTTGGTTTTACTCAAGCTGCCATACGTCGTTTTTTGAGCGGCTTGATCGCTTTCGGCATCTTTGCAGTTATCGATTCGTCCTGCTCCATCCGGGCGACAAGTTCCTGGAACCGGCGCTCGAAGGCGGGCTGATGTTTGTTCGCCGTTCCGCTGACGAGGATGCGGGATCCCTGCAGGCTCTTGTCCGATGTGATGGTGATCCATATGCGCTGGTGCGAGAGGAAGAAGCTGATGCACAGGCCGACAACCATGAGGGTGAAGCCGAGATAGACGATCGCGACTCCCGGGTCTTTGGTGACCAGAAAAAGGGTGGAGTAGAGCTGCCTGACAGAGAAGGCGAAGTCTCCCTCAGGCCGTTCGATGGTGACCATGTCCCTGTTGTGCATCCAGAAGACCGATGGATCGGCTTCGCCGCCGTCGGCAAACCGGATCATCGCCTGCCGCGTCGCCCCCTCCTGATCCTGCCTGAGCTCTTCGATACTGAAGGTAATCTCCGTCCCCGGCCATGCGACCTGCTGATGGGGCGGAATGCGAAACGCCTGCTCCGTTCCCGTCGGCAGATGACGAATCTGAACCAGATATTCTTCCAGGGGGAAGTTGTCGGCGATGTAGAAGGAGAGCCCCCTGTACTGGAGAGGATCGTTGACGATGGAGGTCTTCTCGTAGGGTGTCGAGCGTTCCGGATCGTATACCGTCAGTTCGGAACGATACTCCTGGACCGAGCCGTCGGGATAGAGCAGTCGTTCATGCCGGTCGTAATAGAGTTCGAAGTCGAGGGGGACGGTCTCCTGATTGCTCTGGAGGAAGACGTTCGTCGTCGATCTCCCCTCGGGGAGAAAGATGTAGGCCTTGTACCCGAAGAGGGAGCCTGCAGCCGCCCCCACGATGATGACCAGGATGCTCAGGTGCACGATCTGTGCGCCGAGCCTCGTCCACCCTCCCTGTTGGGCGAAGAGGATGGTCGAACCGTCGCTGTGCACCTGCCTGCTCCGTTTCCAACCCGAGCGCTCCAGGAGTTGCTGCATCCGATTCGCCGCGGCCGCAGGGGAGAGATCGGTCTGGGCGCGGTGTGTGGAGCTCATTTTTTCAAGGCGCTGAGTATCGAGTGTGGAGTGGTCCTGCATCACCATGCGCCAGGTGGCGGGGAGACGCTCGATGCTGCAGACGATCAGGTTCACGGTGAACAGGGCAAGGAGAGCGAGAAACCACCACGAGGTGTACATGTTCGGGACATCGAGAAGCTG
>JARFUG010000145.1 GCA_029289095.1 Desulfuromonadales bacterium | reverse complement strand
GGGGTGCAGCGCCAGTCGACGATGGCCATCTTCACCTTGGTGTCGGTGTTGGTGATGATGCAGAAGCGGGTCATCTCGCTGGCGGTGCCGGCGGTTGTGTTGATGGCGACGAAGGGGGGCATCGGCTTGCTCGTCTTGTTCACCCCTTCGAGATCGCGCACGTGCCCGCCGTTGCTGGCGACCATGCCGATCCCCTTGGCGCAGTCGTGAGAGCTGCCCCCGCCCAGGGAGATGATGGCGTCGCACTTCTGCTCCTTGAAGATCTTGAGGCCGTCATGAACGTTGATGTCGGTCGGATTCGGCTCGGCGCCGTCGAAGATGACGACCTGCACGCCGGCAGCCTCCACCTGCTGCTTGATCTGATCCGCCATACCGATGGCAGCGATACCCTTGTCGGTGACAAGGAGCGCCCGGGTTGCCCCGAGGGCTTTCACCTGTGCACCGGTTTCCTTCGAGGAACCAACGCCCATAAGAGAAACCGTGGGGATGTAGAAGCCGAACGTCTGATCTGCGAGAGCCATGTTTGTGTACCTCCTTGGGGGTTTGAAGGATTCCTGCTTTCAACGTGGAATCGGTTCCGATCTGCCGAACTGTCGTCTCTCTCTCCGTCCTGCCAATCCAAAAGCAATGGAATAAAACAGCGGTTTTCTCAAAGAGCAACAAGGGCGCCAGAGCGGCGCAACTGACCGGGGGAAGATGCCGGGCAGCGGGAAATCCCGGTGGCGCCTGGATTTCAGCAGATGTCCGACCCTTCTTCCGCGCCCCTCCAGAGATCCGTTTCGGAACCAAACGATCCACAATGGAACACTGCAGTCTGTTCCATTTCGAGACGACCCAGGACGGCTCCCCTCCCATCCTCCATCCTTTACCCTTGTGCATGGTCCTTGCAATGTATACGGAAACGCCGGATTGACGCAGGAGGGGCAGGGCAGAGCGCTGGCCTCCGGAGGGATATTCGTGGTATCTATGTACTTCTGCTCCCGGAGGGGACCGGGCAGAATTCCCAAAGGTGAAACCCGTGAACATCAGCAAATTCGTCGCCCCCGAAATTATTTTCGGCCGGAGCGCCCTCAGCCAGATCGGCGAGAGCACTCTGCGCCTGGGGGGATCGAAGGTTTTCGTCGTCAGTGACGCCGACGTGATCCGCGCCGGATGGGTCGAATCGGCCCTCGGCTTTCTTCATGGCGTGGGGCTTGAGACCGAGGTTTTCGCCGAACTCACGACCAACCCCAAAGATGTCGAGGTCGAAGAAGGAGCGCAGCGGTATCTGTCATCGCGGTGCGACGCCATCGTCGCCGTCGGAGGCGGAAGCCCCACGGACGTGGCCAAGGCGGTGGCGCTGCTGGCCACCAATGGTGGGACGCTGCGAGATTATGAAGGAATCAACAAAATCACCCGCCCCCTCCCCCCCATGGTCATCGCTCCCAGCACCGCCGGCGCCGGATCGGAGGTGAGCCAGTTCGCCATTATCGTCGACACTTCGCGCAAGCTGAAGATGTCGATCATCTCCAAATCCCTCGTCCCGGACATCGCCGTGGTCGATCCGCAACTGCTCGAGACCAAGAACGCCCATCTCGCCGCCGCCACGGGGATGGACGCCCTCACCCACGGCATCGAGGCTTTCGTATCCCTGGCCGCAACCCCCCTCACGGACATTCACGCCCTCAAGGCGATCGAGCTCATTTCCCGCAATCTGTTGCCTGCGGTTGCCGATCGATACAATATCGAGGCGAACACCAATATGGCCATGGCGAGCCTCACCGCGGGCATGGCTTTCTCCAACGCCATTCTCGGCGCAACCCACGCCATGACCCACCAGGTCGACGGCCTTCTCGACCAGCACCACGGAGAGACCAACGCGTCACTTCTGCCGCTGGTGATGGAGTTCAACCTGGAGGCGTGTCCGGAGCGTTTTGTCGAGATCGCACGCGTCATGGGGTGCAGGATCGAAGGGAAGAGCGCACGATACGCCGCCGAGAGCGCCGTCGAGGCGGTACGCGAGCTCATCGACCGGGTGGGCCTGGCCAAGGGGCTGGGAGAACTCGGTCTGGAGGAGCGCTTCATCCCCGAGTTGAGCCGAAACGCCATGCGGGACGCCTGCCTGGTGACGAACCCACGAAACGCCACATGCGAAGAGATCGAAAACATATTTCGAAGGGCGATGTGAAAGGCAGGAGCCAGGAGATTAAAATCCAAACAGCAACCAACAAGCAACAATTGACGGCCGCGCAGCGGCCTGACACCGCGC
>JARFUG010000087.1 GCA_029289095.1 Desulfuromonadales bacterium | reverse complement strand
TCCGTGATCTGATCAGGGATTTTGAGGCGCCGGGTTGCAGCAAGGCGGAGATCGCGGATCATTATGGGATCAGCAGATCCTCTGTTTACCGGCTCTATGCGGAAAATAGAGCGCAGGCTCAATGAGTCTGGCTGATATGCCAATGGCCTCCAAGGAAATCCCTGGAGGCCATTGATGCCGAATACGCCATTGCTTTTCAGTCATAGACGTTTTTTCGATGCCCCACGGCAACGACCAGAATGGTCAGGACCTGATCTTCCAGGTGGCAAATAGCTCTGTAATCTCCGATGCGATACCGCCACAAACCGGCCCGGTCGCCGACCAAGGGCTTGCCGAACTGCCTGGGGTTTTCGCTCCCTTCCAGCCGTTCTCTAAAATATTTCAGAATCCGTCGACGGGCATCGGGGTCCAGCCGGCGCAGATCCGTCATTGCCTGCTCCTGGATCTCAACCCTCCAGGCCATTCAGTTCCTTCTCCGCATCCTCCAGACTCACCCGGCGACCGCCGGCTTCCAAACGAGCCAGGCCGAGCAGATAGTCTTCCCGATCCTCCAGAAACTCCTGAAGGGCTTGGCGCACGTAAAAAGACTTGCTTCTGCCAGTCTTCTGGGCGAGCCTCTCCAGCCTTTCCTCGATCTCTTTATCTCGTAGTCCGATCATCCCTTCCTCCAGGGCAGGTTCCTTTTTGGTGTTTAACTTGTTTAACAGTTTAAACACAGCGCGGAATCGCGTCAAGGCTGAACCGCCCGGGGCTGCGGTGCTTTTAAGCTTCCTGGTCAGGGAAGGATTAAAACAGAGTGCTTCTATTGTCTCAAAAGTCCCCACCATCGAGACTGCGAGAAAAATGTCGCAACGCCGGTCACCAATGCGACGGTCATACGCGGCTCTTAATCCGGATCGGATTTCGAAAGTTGATATCGCGTTGTGAAAATGGAATTTCTATTCCGGCTTTCTTGAGTCCGTCCCAAAGCGCGAAGTACAGATTGCTGCGGAACAAGTCGGGTTGATGCGCCATCTTGGCCGTCCAGGTCCGGAGCTCGAACTTCATCGAATTGTCGCCAAACCCCATGAACCGTACGCTGGCTTGGGGGATGTTCAGCACATGTTCATCGGCGGCAGCCACTTCCAAAGCGATCTTTTCCACTTTGCGCGGATCACTGCCGAAACTGACGCCGAATGGAACACGGATGCGCACCTTTTGGTCTCCGTGACTAAGATTGACTACCTGTTCGGAGATAAACTCTCCATTGGGAATGATCATGTCGATGTTGTCGTTGCTCCGAATGGTGGTGCTGCGCCCGCCGATGCGTACCACGTCCCCTTGCACCCCCCCTATTTCCACACGGTCACCAAGTTGAATCGGTCGCTCGACAAGAATGATCAAACCGCTGAGGAAATTGTTAGCGATGTTTTGTAATCCGAACCCGATGCCGATGCTGAGGGCGCCGGCAAAAACGGTCAGCGCGGTCAGGTCAACCCCAAGCGTTTGCATCGCAACCATAAAGCCGAGCGCTAGGACAACGTAGCCGACAAGACGCGCTATTGCGTCCCTTCGCCCGATCGGCAATCGTACAAGCAGGCGCGCACGCAGCATGCGCCGGACCGTTCGCGCAGCCAGAATGACCAGCATGAGCAATACGATAAACTGAACCATGCTTGCCACGGTCACCGGTATTTCACCGAGATAAAACAGAGGTCGAGCGAAGTTTCCCAAGAATTTCGACCAATCCATCCTCAACGATCCCCCTTTAGGTTCTCCGTCTCCTAGCCAGCACAACGAGACAGCCTGTCCATGAGAAATCCAGCTCGTCAGAGCCAGTCTGATTACAATTGCATGGGTTCTGATAAGATGACATCTTAACCTACCTTGGTTCCCCCATCCTTGATCCGCTCACAAATAAGTAACATCAAAAAGGAGCTTCATGAAAGAAGGATTCAGCAGGGACGCCAACTAGAACGAGTCCCCAAAAAGAAAAATTTTACCTGCCCTGCTGCATTTTCCGGTGTGCGAGGTATTTGCCTGCGGTAACACCGATAGCAATCGAAGAAAGTTTAACGTAAACCAGTAGACCCTCTTCTGTGAGGCTGATGATGCCCGGATGAGTCGGGATGACGGAGCCTGCTGCTGCGCTCAGGGTCCCAAACGCGCTCACGATAAAACCCTGGCGTATCCCTTTGTTCCACGCCACGCCGATAACAGGCCAAGCGTACGGAAGAATAAAGCTGATCTTTGATTCAAGTGACAGGTTGACGACGATGAGGAACATAAACCAGATTGCCGCAATCTCCAATGTGAAGATGCGTTGCAGGAGCATTCGCAAGTCCATGTACGGCTCCTTATCTGATTGACAGCGAAAAGTGTCTGTGCAACAAAGATCCACTGAAATTATAACAGTTTCCGGAAAACTCTCTCCCGAAGGCTTGCTTCAATGGAAGGTATCAATTTCATCCAGGACTTGGCGATCGTCTTGCTCGGTGCCGGAATTGCCGGCGCGCTGTGCAAGCGCATCGGCCTGTCGGTGATTGTCGGCTACCTCCTTGCCGGCATCGTCATCGGCCCTCACACCCCGCCTTTTCCCCTCATCTTGGATATCGAAAGGATCGAGACGCTCTCGCACCTCGGCTTGGTCTTCCTCATGTTCGGCATCGGCCTCGGGCTGAGTCTTTCGCGCCTCCGAAAGATGGGAATCTCCACCGTCATTGCGACGGCGCTCGGCGCCTTTTTCGTCTTCAACCTGACGCAACTGCTCGGAAAAGGGGTCGGTTGGACGGGAACGCAGACTCTGTTCATCGCCGCCATGTTCATGGTCTCCAGTTCGGCCGTCATTGCCAAGGTCATCCGGGACATGAATCTCAGCCACGAACGTTCCGGGCAGCTTGCCCTGAGCGTCACGGTGCTGGAGGACGTCGTCGCCGTCGTCATGCTTGCGGTCCTCGGTTCCCAAGTCGCCGCCGTCGGCGTCGATTCCCCCGACATAGGAGCCCTCCTTATCGCCCTTGTCGCCTTCGTCGTTCTGCTCGTCATCACCGGACTCCTCTTCATCCCCCGTCTTCTGCAGCGCCTCGACGGCAAGGGCGATCCGGAGCTTCAGACGATCGTCATCGCGGGGTTGCTCTTTCTGGTTGGGCTCACGGCGGTGAAGGCCGGGTATTCGCTCGCTCTCGGCGCCTTTCTTCTGGGGGCGGTCGTTGCGGAGATGCCGCAAAAACCCGGAGTCGAGAAAGCCTTTTCCGGCATGCGCGACATGTTCAGCAGCGTCTTTTTCGTCGCCATCGGCATGATGATCGAAGTGAATCTGATGCTGGGCGTGTTGCATTGGATTCTGGCGCTGACCCTCTTCACGATGGTCGCCCGCTCCCTTTCGACCGGTTTGGCGCTTATGGTGGCCGGTGCCCCTCCCCGTGATGCACGTCGGGCCGGGCTCGCCCTGATGCCGCTGGGCGAGTTCACCTTCGTCATCGCGGGCCTTGGGGTGGGGGCGCAGGTTCTGGTGCCGGAGTTCTATTCGATCGCCGTGGGGGTCTCCATCCTCACCGTCCTGCTCACCCCCGTGATCAACCGCCATGCCGAGCCGCTTCTGGGAAAGATCGAGAGGGCCGAACCGCGCCTCCTTCAACGCACCCTGGAGGCCTATCACAGATGGCTCGCGCAACTCGGCAACGCGCAGGCTGGGCATTTCTGGTGGCAGTTGAGCAAAAAGAGACTGCTACAGATGACGCTGGAGATGCTCTTCATCACCGGCCTGCTCATCTTTTCCGAACGGTTGCTGAGCGCTTTCCAGCAAAGCTCCTTTGGCGCCGCGTTCCAGCCCGAGACCGGGAGCCTGGTCTTCTGGGCTCTGATCGGGGTTCTGGTGCTCGTACCCCTGGTGGCGATCTGGCGCCACCTTGCCGCCATGGCGATGATCTTCGCCGAACTCGCCTCGACGCGCACCCGCATCCCCGGCCCCCTTGTCGAGAACGGCGTCAAGGCCCTTTGCGCCCTCGGTCTTGCCTACTGGATGGCTCATATCCTTCCAGCCGAATCTCTGCCGCACTGGGGGTGGATTGTCGTCGCAGCGGTGCTGGTGATCATTCTGATCATCTTCTCGCGGCGCTTCATCTACTGGCACAGCCGGTGGCAGAACACCCTTCAGGATGTCTTCGCCGAGGCCCAGCAGGTCGAAGCTGAGCCGGCCCCTTGGCTGGAGAAGTCCGGCGACTGGGACATCCGTGTACAGGAGTTTCGCGTGCCGGAGCGGGCAGTGAGCTCGGGGCAGAGGATCGCCGACCTGCATGTGCGCTCGCAATTCGGCTGCACCATCGTGGAGATCGACCGGCAGGGGCACGCGATCATCGCCCCGGAGCCGACGGAGGCGATCTATGCCGGCGACCGGCTTCTGCTCCTCGGAACGCCCGAACAGATCGACGCGGCGCGCTCGGGCCTGGGCAAACTGAAGGATGTCGATGAAGTTGCCGATTTCGATCAGGCCCGCCTGGAGAGGGTGCTCGTCCCCGCCGGTCCCCGCGCCGGCGGCTCGCTCTCCGAACTGCAGGTGCAGCGCCAGACCGGGGTGCTGGTCGTCGGGATCGACCGCGCCGGAAGAAGGATCGTGAACCCCGCCGGGGATGAGACGATCAACGACGGAGACGAAGCGCTCGTACTGGGGACCCCTGAACAGATCAGAGCATTCAGGCGATGGCTGGCTCCCGATTGATCCGCCTCGGACAGCTCGTTCTTTCGTTTCAAATGTGAAGTCACTTTCAGTCTACCGGTTCGTCACCGTGTACAATAGGAGAGTATTCTCACCCAGGAAATCCAATTGTTTCCATCCATAAACTTCGGATGGGAACCGATGACCGGAGAACAGCATGCGGATACTCTATGCCACGGACGGCTCACCCCAGGCGCGTTCGGCCGGGGTTTTGCTGTCCAACCTGATTCTCGCCCAAAACGATCGCATCACCGTCGTTACGGTGGATGATCAAAGTGCCGACATCGATTCCGACGGCATCTTCAAGGGCGCCTCTGAGGATCTGTCGGGGACTTCGGCTATCATCGAGACCAAGGTGCACAAGGGGTATGCGGACGAGGAGATTCTCGGCGAATGTCAGGATTCGTCGGCCGACCTTCTCGTTATAGGCGCGAAGGGTACCTCCGACGCGAGGCGCTTTCTCCTTGGGGGCGTTACGGCTCGCGTGATTCGATATGCGCCCTGCTCCGTTCTGGTCGTTCGCCCCGATAAGGCATCCATCCGAAAGGTTCTTCTGGCCTTCGATGGAACCGGCCCCTCCTGCGCCGCCTCGGCAGCTCTTCTGAACTTTCCTCTTACCCCCGAAGCGGTCGTCTATCTCATGGCCGTTCTCCCCCCGATGTATCCCGGTCACCCCCAGAGGGAGCCTGTTTTTCTGCATACCGGAGTCGATGAGCTCAGCGTCATCGAAAAGATGTCGCGCACCAGAGATGACTTCATCGCCGCAGGCCGCCGTGCCGTCTCGCATACCGTCCGGGGAGAGACGGCTTCCAGTATCATTGATTATGCAGAGGCGCAGGATATCGACCTCATCGTGCTCGGCTCTCACGGGACCAGTCTGGCAGAGAGGTTCCACCGCTTTTTGCTTGGGAGCGTTGCGGAGAAGGTGGCGCGCTACGCATCGGCGTCCGTCCTGCTGGTGAGAACACCCGGCGAATAATTGCAGGGGAGAGGTCTTTGTGAAAGAGCTCATCTCCATCGGCAGGAACATTCTCAGGCATATGAAGGATGTCGCGCCTCTGCTGGTCGTGATCACCTTTTTCCAGGGGGCGGTGCTGAGACAGCCCCTTCCTGATCTCCCCGGGATCATGCTCGGCCTGGTCCTTCTCGTCATGGGGCTGGGTCTGTTCATGCGTGGGCTCGAAATCGCACTCTTTCCGGCCGGTGAGAGCATCGGGCGCGCCCTGGTGCGCATGGGAAGCCTGCGCTGGCTCTTCACCTTCTCCTTTCTGGTGGGCTTTGGAACGGCGATGGCCGAGCCCGCTCTGATCACGGTGGCAGACCGTGTCGCCTTCACGGTCGTCGAGGCCGGCATGATTGCCGATACGCCGCGGGCAGCCCAATGGTATGCTTTGGGGTTTCGCCTCAGCGTTGCCTTTGGGGTGGGGAGCGCCCTGATGCTCGGAGTGCTTCGTACCGTTAAGGGGTGGGCGCTGCACGGCCTGCTTGCCGCAGCCGTCTTCGCCATCGCGCTGATCCTCCCCCTGGCGCCGGCGGAATTTTCGGCGGTCGCTCTCGATGCCGGGCCCGTGACCCTCTCGACGATTACCGTGCCGCTGGTGACCGCTCTGGGGATCGGCCTCGCTTCGAGCATCGCCGGGCGCAATCCTCTGTCTGACGGCTTCGGCCTGGTCGCACTTACGGCCATACTCCCTGCTATTTTCGTCCTGGCTTACGGCGCGCTGGCGGGAGCTCTGGCATGAGCGGGCTCTTCCAGCCCCCTTTTTCCGCCCTCTGGGACGTTCTGCTCGTCGCCCTGGTCCTCTTTGCCTTTCAGTATCTCGTGCTACGTCGGCCATTCCCCCGTGCGGGAAGGGTGGCGGCCGGTTTCGGGTATATGCTGGTCGGCCTGATTCTTCTTGTTCTCGGGTTGGAGATGGCGGTTTTTCCCCTCGGAGAGATCATGACCGGGCAGATCCTCGAACGCAGCGGTGCAGGATCAGCATTGAGCCTTATGCTCGGTATCGGGGCCTTTGCCGCCGCCGTCACTTTCGCTGCAGTTTTTGCCGAACCCGTTCTCACATCCCTTTCAGGGCGCGCGCAGCAGGTCTCGGGGGGAACCATCGACGCCGTACGGATGCGTCTGGTAGTGGCCTCGGGCGCGACAATCGGCGTGGGCCTCGGCGTCCTCAGGATCGTGTGGGGATGGCACGTCTCCCACTTGGTGGCGCCTTTCATCGTGGTGATCTGGATTCAGTCCCGTTACGCCCCACCGGTGATACGACCTCTGGCCTACGATGCCGGTGTTGCCGGAGTTTCGACGATCCTCGTTCCGCTGCTGATCTCCATCGGTGCAGCTCTGGCCATGGAGATCCCCGGTCGCAGCGTCCTTGCGGACGGTTTCGGACTTGTGGTGATGGCGGCGCTCACCCCCGTGGCGATGGTGATGGGGTATGCGCAGATTGCCGGGTATCTGGCGGGGCGTCGCGAAGAAAACTAGCGCCCCATGAGGCGCTGTATCGAGAGAAGGAGAGTGTCATGCATTTCAAACTCATCATCGCCCTGGTGGAAGATGCCAAGACAGACGTGATCCTTGCCGCAGCCCGGGATGCCGGGGCCACAGGGGCCACCGTTCTCAATCAGGCCCGGGGAGAAGGGCTGGAGCAGAAGCGCACCTTTTTCGGCCTCGCTCTTGAAGCGCAGCGTGACATGCTCCTATTCCTGGTGGAGGAGCACCTGAGCCGATCGATTCTCGAAACGATCGCCCGTGTGGGGGAGTTCGACGACACCCCGGGGACCGGAATCGCCTTTCAACTCGATGTCGAGGATGCAGTCGGGGTGAGTCAGCAGATCCGCAAGCTATCGTCCGTCGTGGAGGAGGAGATATGAATGAGAGAAAAAGGATACGCGTCCGGGACGTGATGACGCCGAACGTCGTGACGGTGGAAGGCATGCTCAGCATCCGGGAGGCCCTGAACATCATGCGGGAGAAGGGGCTCAAGTGCCTGCTGGTGCAAAAGCGCCACCCCGAGGACGAGTACGGACTGCTCCTCCTCTCCGATATCGCACGGCAGGTCCTCGCCAAAGACCGGGCGCCGCAACGGGTGAACGTCTACGAAATCATGGCCAAACCACTGATTTCAGTCGATCCGGGGATGGATATCCGCTACTGCGCGCGCCTCTTCGACCGTTTCGATATCTCCCGGGCACCCGTCGTCGAGAACGGCGAGGTGGTCGGTGTCGTGAGTCTTACCGATCTGGTCCTTCGCGGACTTTGTGTTTCAGAATAAAGGTCAGGAGGTTTTATGCGAATATTGTACGCCACAGACGGCTCTTCTCAGGCGCGGGCAGCCGGCGTTTTGCTGACGAGCCTGAATCTTTCCCCGAAAGATCGACTGACTATTTTCACGGTGGATGATCGAAGCGGAGAGATCGCCTATGACCAGATCTTCACGTCAGCGTTCGAGGATCTTTCGGGGACAGCCGCTACGATCGACACCAGAAACGCAGAAGGCTTTGCGGACGAGGGGATTCTCAAGGAGGCAAGGCGGTCGGCGTCAGACCTGCTTGTGCTGGGGGCTAAAGGGAGTTCTGTCGGAAGAGATGCGAGACGCGTGCTTCGACATGCGCCCTGCTCCGTGCTGGTGGCTCGGCAGAAATACACCTCGATGCGCAACATCCTTTTCGCCTTTGATGGAACAGGGCCGTCGATTGCAGCGGCCCAAAACCTTCTTCGCTTCCCCCTGCCGCCGGATGCAAGAATACACCTCGTCACCGTTCTTCGCCCAATGAATCCAAACCTCCCTCAGCGTGAGTCCGAACACCTGCGCAATGGCCTCGATGCAGACCAGGTGCTCGGGGATCTGGATCGTATAAAGGATAATTTTCGTGCTGCAGGGCGGCAGGCTCTCCTCCACACCTTGCGGGGCCACCCTGCCGCGTGTCTGCTCGACTATGCGAAGACCGAGGAAATCGATCTCATTGTGCTGGGTTTCTATAACACAAGTGTGCCTGAGCGGATTCTGCGCTTCTTCATCGGGAGCATTTCTGAAAGAGTCGTTCGTCACGCGTCCTGCTCTATTTTGCTGATGAGACCAACCTCTTGAGAGTACAATCCCATGGACTTTACAAAATGAGCACTTTCGTTTTTTCTTTTCCTCTCCTCTTCTGAGGCGAAATCCGAGGCTTCACCCCGCTGAAACGCAAAACTCCTTGCCTCTTCTTGCTATTGTCGTCTTCTCCATCGCGGCTACGCAGGTGCACCTCGTTCTGGGGTCGATCGACCTTTTCGACCCGCTGCTCCTGGTCTTTACCGCCTTTCTCACCGTCGCGGCCTTATCGGCCCGCATCCTTTCACGCCCTTTCGGACTTCCGCCACGGCAGGGCAGGGTCCTCGCGTTCAGTTTCGGCACCGCAACTCCTTTGTGGTGCTTCCCCTCGCCCTTGCTCTTCCTTCGTCGTTCGAGCTGGCCGCCGTCGCCAGTCCCTGGTGGAGCTTGTCGGGATGGTGGTCTATCTGTGGTGGGTGCCGAAGCGGCTCTTTCCTGTGCCGAGTTGACGCCAAGGTGCATGAGGAGATGCCATCGGGTTCTCCCGGATGGCATCTCCTGCCGCCGCTAGCCTCTCAGGGGGTTTCCGGCAGCGCCTCCTTTTCCCTGCGAGGGCGATGCTTCTCCCATGCGAGGACGAGAGCGCTGGCGACGAAGATGGTGGAGTAGGTCCCCGCAACGATCCCCACCAGCAGGGCGAAGGCGAAGTTTCGGATGACCGCGCCCCCCAGGAGAAAAAGGGAGGTCACCACCATGAGGGTCGTCCCCGACGTCAGCAGGGTTCGCGAGAGGGTCTCGTTGATGCTTCGGTTGACGGTGGCGGCGAACCCCTCACCAGGGTACCTGCCGAGGTTTTCTCGGATTCTGTCGAAGATGATGATCGTGTCGTTAAGCGAATAGCCGATGATGGTGAGAAAGGCGGCGATGATCGGCAGGTCGATCTCCTTGCCGAAGATCGAGAAGAATCCGAGCGTGATCAGTACGTCGTGCACGAGGGCGACGACGGCCCCCACGGCGAAGCGGAACTCGAAGCGCCACGAGATATAGACCAGCGTACCGAGGATCGCATAGAGAAGCGCCAAAAGACCTTTTTCCCGCAGCTCTTTTCCGACCTGAGGTCCCACCATTTCGGTCCGGCGCACCTCCAGCCCCCCTTTGCCGAAACTCTGCTCAAGCGCCTCTTTTATCGTATGCGAAAATTGCTTCACTTCGGTGCCGCTCTCCTGGGTCCGGATCAGGAACTCATTCGATTGGTCACCGAACTGTTGGATTGTGAGAGAGCGCAAGCCCAGACTTTCGAGAGCATCTCGTATTTCGCCCGGCTGAGTCGGGTAAACAAATTGAACCTGGATGAGAGTGCCGCCGGCGAAGTCTATACCGTACTCAGGCCCCCCCTTGGAGACGAGCGAGACGAGTCCGGCAAGGATCACTAAAACGGAGAGCAGGACGGCGATTCGATTTTTCCCGACAAAGTCGAAAGTGCTGTTGGGTCTGACAATCTGCATTTGCCTCACCTTCTTAACTGGGGTAGACCGGAACTTCCTTCAGCCGGACAGATCACGACTGGCAGGCGCCGGCACAATGCGTCAAGGAGCCTTATCTCACAGAGACGGTTCGGGCCTGCCCCTTGAAAGGGACAGGCGGTTCACAGTGATCGAACAGACTCAGGAGTGAGGCGGTGGGCGCGGAAGGGAAAATGCAGGAAATGCGGCGGATGGGTCGAGAAAGGTCGACTCGCGCTTAAGTAGATGGATGGACCGGTTTGAGGCAGGAAGCGCGATGCTGCACGGAGGTGAAGCGAAAGAAGTCGGAAGGTTGTCGGCATTCTCCGGCGACAGAGGAGCGGTTGCCGCCAGATCCGGGCTGAAAAAGGGGGCGCAGAGCGCGTCGGCAGGCCGGTAGCGAAAATCCTCGGCAAGGGCATTTGTCTGCAGCGCCAACAGGAGGATCGCCGGCAGCAGCCAGATCCATGCTCCGAGAAACACGCAGGAGTTTCGCTGTAGTGGGGCGGATTTTATGGGAAGTCGCTTTTGCATGAAGCCCATGGCCTCGGGTTCAAGGAGAGCCAATCATACGCCTTAAGCGAAAAGAAATCCACATGTGAGAAGGAGGTATAACTGGCTTGAGGTTTCCGTAATTCCCGACCATCAGAACAAGGAAGGCACCCCGTTCATCTGGACACACCTACTCTGTTCTACTTCTTGTCTCGATGATTAGCTCGGGAGAGTTAGTGCTTCATTTTTCAACAATCCGATTACTCCTGGGCAAAGAGAAAGGGCCACTCCGATCCGGGGGGATTAGAGCGGCCCTTTTTCCGTGTCTGAAATGTTCTCGGCTTATCAGGATTGGTCAGATCTGTATCGCAACAAGTGATTTATGAGACCGATACTGCAGTTCAGACCCTTAGTTGATGGCGCGCGTCAGTCATGAGATCCGCACGCCGATGATGGGGATTGTCGAACTGGGCGCTGGGCCGGCGAGATCCCCCCGAGCAGCGCAGCTGCCTCGAAACTGCCCATCGGCCGCCGAGGGCCTGCTGACCCTGAAGACATTCTCCTCTCCTCCGGGATCGATGAACTGGGGTACGCACTTAACTCCCACCACCGGCAGATTCTGAGTGGCGCTAAATCATTTAGAAATCAATATGTAGTGTCAGGTGGCTGCAAGGCAGCATCGATGGCCGAACAAAGCTCCTTCATCTCCACCGGTTTTGTCAGTACCTTATCCATGCCGGCCGCCAAGCACTCCTCCACGACATCGCGGCGGGCATGACCGGTCAGGCCGAGGATGCAGATTTTTTTGCCCTCTCGGTCTCACGGATTTGCCGGGTGGCTTCCAGCCCGTTCATCTCCGGCATCTGCAGATCCATCAGGATCAGATCGAAATTCCCTT
The DNA here is from genome assembly GCA_029289095.1 of Desulfuromonadales bacterium. GTDB lineage: Bacteria > Desulfobacterota > Desulfuromonadia > Desulfuromonadales > JACZKF01 > JARFUG01. The sequence goes on along the minus strand of JARFUG010000087.1, from coordinate 239 downwards.
CTTTCCACTTCTGAACAGCCTCGCGGCCGGTCCCGGCGATTTCCGACCGATAGCCGTGGTGGGTCAACATCGTCTGGATAATATCCTGGATCATCGGTTCGTCCTCAGCCAAGAGGATGCAGGGACTGCCAAGCGGGGCGGCCGTTGTATCAGCATCGTCCGCGGCCAAAGGGGTCCTGTGGCTAGTCGCAGTTTTGAGTGGAAGGGTGAAGAAAAAGATGCTTCCGCCCCCGGGACGA
>JARFUG010000010.1 GCA_029289095.1 Desulfuromonadales bacterium | reverse complement strand
TCGTCGTCTGGGTACAATCTGACGGGGGGGGGATTGTGCAGATATTCAAGAGCGAATACCGCAACGGTGCCTGGACCCACCCTGCAAACCTGAATGACAACATCAGCCCGGCTGGGCAGCAAGCGTATGCTCCCCAAGTGGCCATGGATGACAACGGCAATGCCGTCGTCGTTTGGGTGCAGTATAACGGGAGCAATTGGCTGCAGATATTCAAGAGCGAATACCGCAACGGCATCTGGACCCACCCTGCAAACCTGAATGACAACATCAGCCCGACTGGGCAGGCTGCGTATTTGCCCCAGGTGGCCATGGATGACAACGGCAATGCCGTCGTCGTCTGGTACCAGTCTGACGGGGAGGGGCTTGTGCAGATATTCAAGAGCGAGTACCGCAACGGCGCCTGGACCCACCCCGCAAACCTGAATGACTACATCAGCCCGGCTGGGTGGTCTGCTGTTAGTCCCCAGGTGGCCATGGATGACAACGGCGATGCCGTCATCGCCTGGCGACAGTCTGACGGGAGCAATTGGCAGATATTCAAGAGCGAGTACCGCAACGGCGCCTGGACCCACCCTGCAAACCTGAATGACAACATCAGCCCGGCTGGGTGGTCTGCTGTTAGTCCCCAGGTGGCCATGGATGACAACGGCGATGCCGTCATCGCCTGGCGACAGTCTGACGGGAGCAATTGGCAGATATTCAAGAGCGAGTACCGCAACGGCGCCTGGACCCACCCTGCAAACCTGAATGACAACATCAGCCCGGCTGGGTGGTCTGCTGTTAGTCCCCAGGTGGCCATGGATGACAACGGCGATGCCGTCATCGCCTGGCGACAGTCTGACGGGAGCAATTGGCAGATATTCAAGAGTGCGTACCGCAATGGCGCCTGGACCCACCCTGCAAACCTGAATGACACCATCAGCCCGGCTGGACAGGATGCGTATTTTCCCCAGGTGGCCATGGATGACAACGGCAATGCCGTCGTTGTCTGGTGCCAGTCTGACGGGAGCAATTGGCAGATATACAAGAGCGAATACCGGTTCTTGGAAGAATAGCGGCAGATACGCCCCATGGGGCTGGGGTCTTGTCCCGAACTGGGCATGTCGCGCTCTTGGATCGGGCCCAGCTAATACCTAAGACAATCATCGAAAATCAGGCCTCTGAGAGATCAAATCTAATAAGGAGATATATATCGTGAAATTCATGCGCATAGTGCTTTATTTATCATTTGCTTTGTTGCCCGGTTGTGCAACAAAGCTTCAACCAGCCCCAGTTTTTGAGATACCTATTGGCTCCAAAGTTGGAGTTATTAATTACGTCACTGACACTATGAATCATTATCATGTTGGAACAACTGTTTTAAATAACTTTAAAAAAGAGTACAATGTGGCGTGGGATATTCCAGGTTTTATAAACAGTGAAATTAAAAGGCGTCTAAATGACGCCGGATACGAGGCCGTATTCATTGATCCTCCGGCAACATCATTAAGGAAATCTGATGTTACGTTTATAGATGCTAATATGCAACTGTTAAAGCCCAATTATATTTCAGAGCTGGAAAGAATCTCAAATAAATATAACATTGATATGCTCTATGTTATAGAGCCAACAACAGGTATGTTACTATTGCCAAATGTACAGATAAATGTTGAAGGTTATGGGGTAGGTACCAGGAATGTATTAGCTATGGGCTCGGCTTCATCCTTCGCAATGATTGATGCAAGTGCCATCTGTTTAAACCCTATTTCTCTCACGCGTGGTGCATCAAGTAGGGGTGCTAAAGACATATCAGGCCTCAAGATGATAGGAAATTTTCGTGAATTGTCAGCGTCTGACCTTGAAAAATCAAAAGACGCAATCATAGAAAATGTAGAGATTATGATCTCCAAATTGATAGAAAATTCAATTCAATAATAAATATCCTACACCATAAGCGAAAAATTTCCGGGTCGGTCTAATCTATTTTCCAGGAGGATGTGGCCTCGCGTTTTCCTGCAGGCTCGTTCGCTGACACAAATTTGGAGGAAATTTGAAATACTATATCCGAAGATTTTCCCCCTTCAAAACAGCATTACATGTGTCCGCCTTCTATTTTGTAATGACTTTTATTTTAATGGTCATTTTGGCAATATTTGAGCTTCTCAGTATTGGAAGGCCAGTGGCGAATTATGGTGATGATCTCCTTGGCAGGAAGGGTTTTGATTTTATCGGTGTAATAACAACGCCAATCGAATCAACCATACTTGGGTTTGTTTCAATTTTCATTGCCTGTTTCATATACAACAAAATTGCAGGTAAATTAGGTGGCATAGAGCTTGAGCTTAGCGAGGCAATGCCATCTAGCCAGAAAATAGAGCGGACAGAAAAACCAAGCGATTAAATTCGAAATGGTTTGCTCGCTCGCGAAGGGGGAGCTAAAAGGTTGGCCAGGTCCGGCCCTAGGGGATTCCCTCTCTATGGTGTCCATTTTTAATTTGTTTAATTTAGGAGGTCAGAAATGTATTCCGTTTTGAAGATGCTCGTCATCGTTTTGCATTGTCTTTTGCTATTTTCTTGTAGCAGCGATAGCCCAGATAGCCCAGATGGCACAGAGGATCCGTCGGGCATATGGCAGGGAACGTATACGACTGCACACGGACAACAATTTTCATCAAGCGCGCTGATTACAAGTACTGGTGTCGTTGGTATCGATTTGGGAAATGGCGTCAGTTTCGTAGGGACCGTCAATGATGAAAACAGGTTGAAAATTGTTGGATCTGATAGCTATAACACCTCTAATCTGGTCACCATGGTGGGAAGGGCTTGGGCAAACTGGAAATTGAAAGCAAAAGTCAGCATTGGATCATATTCTCTTAATGTCGATGATGGAATAGATTTTAACTACAGGCCTGATTACGATTCCGAATCGAGTTTCTCAAAAATCGCCGGCGCTTGGTCCAGTTTTCATTATTTCGGAACAGTAGGGCAGAACTGGTCAATTGATATTGATAATGATGGATCATTTGCGGGAACAGCCTCATCGTTCGCCGTAGAGGGGGCATTCTCTCTCATTGACCCTTCAAAAAATGAATACAATGTTACGATGAGCATTAATGACCCACGCGCAAATTACACCATCAACGGAAATTACACGGGGATTGCCTATGTTTCAGAGGAGAATCAGCTGCGATTCTTTCTTGTTGGGGACCAACAGTGGAAGGTAATCGGCACCTTGAGGCTAAATAGGAATTAAGCCAAGGTGGTCCGCTGAGGCCCCCCTGGCCTTGCCTCGCAAAACAAGTCGAGCGAGAGGGTGAAATTCCCTCGCCCGACTTGTTTGCAAGTACCCGGGTCATAAGCCGGTTACCGCGAACCAGCTTCCGGTCGGTGAGGTGACGAAGGTGTTCATGGGGTCGGACCTAGCCAAGTCCTTATTATTGTAAGACTAACATCGAAAATTAGGCCTCGAAATTGCCTTAGAAGCACTATTTTGCCCATGAAATTGAACGGGAGGGGGAAATGCCGCGTGCAAATCGATATTTTCTGCCGGGACACGTCTGGCACATTACGCATCGCTGTCATAAGCAGGAGTTTCTTCTCAAGTTTGCTGTTGATCGCAGGTGCTGGCTCGATTGGCTGCTCGAGGCCAAGAAGCGCTATGGGCTCTGCATTCTGAATTACATCGTCACTTCCAATCACATCCATCTTCTCGTTCGGGATGCCGGACGCGGCGAGATCGCCAAAAGCATGCAGTTGGTGGCCGGAAGAGTCGCGCAGCAATACAACCGCAGGAAAAAGCGCAAAGGGGCGTTCTGGGAGGATCGCTACCATGCCACAGCGGTAGCCGCCGATTCTCATCTCGCCCGATGTCTGACGTATATCGATCTGAATATGGTCAGAGCCGGGGTCGTAAAAGAGCCCGAGACGTGGGGGGCGAGTGGATATGCCGAGCTGATGGAAGCAAGGCAGCGCTACAATCTCATCGACTACGAAACCCTGGGGTCTTTGCTCGGCCTGTCCAGCACTGAGGCAATCCGCAGGGAGAGGCGTAAATGGGTGGAGGAGGTGCAAAGTCGTTATGAATCCTTGGAGCGCGACCCTTGTTGGTCGGAGAGTCTGGCCGTCGGTGATGGTGAGTTTGTCGCAGAAATAAAAGAGAGGCTGGGTTTCAAGGGGAGAAAGAGAATGATTGCGGAGGGCGATCAGATGTGCATGCTCCGGGAGACCGAGAGCAGGTACGTCATTTTGCCCCCGAAAACCCCATTCTAAGCGCTTTTGGGGGCGAAAAAAGGTGGACAATTCACTTTTGAATCAAGAGGTTGGCCAGGTCCGACCCCGGGGGAGCACCGAGGGGTCAAGGCAGGCGCCATGCTGGCCGATAGTCCCCTCGATACGGCTTTGAATGCCGGGCTGCTGATCGGGCGGGAACTCTTGCACTTCAATCTCGGCTCGCTGGCGGTTGAGGGGGAGGGGACATTCACAGTACGGGACGGAGATGCAGACGAATACGGCTTGAACGGAGACTGGAGGATACGGACCGCAAGCCTCTGGCTCGCATACCGGGGCAGCCGCGTCGTGTATCCCGTCGTCAAGCTCGGAGTGGAACATGTGCGGTTCTCCATAGTTCGACCATTCTGGAACGATTCCGTTTCCGACACGGGGGTCGGGCTCTCATTGGGGCTTGGCGCCCGGGTGAGCAGCAGGTGGAAGGTCGAGGCGGAGTACTCTCCCAAAGGCAGGATCAACTTCGCGGATACGGGGGACAAATCCTACATCAGATTTCTGGGGGCAAATCTTATTTACCGGTTCTAAGTCTACCGATTGCCGAAGACGGGCGTTGCGAGGTCATGGTGATCGAGGTTCAGGATTCAGATGTGCATGCTCCGGGAGACCGAGACCAGGTACGTCATTTTGCCCCCGAAAACCCCATTCTAAGCGCTTTTTTAGGGCGCAAAGGTGGATAATTCACTTTTGAATCAAGAGATTGGCCAGGTCCGACCCCGGGGGGCCGGGGCCGGGGGGCCGGGGGAATCTCCGGGAGAGGCTGGCGGTTGTCAAAGAGGAAGTGAGCAATTTGGAATCCTGGCCCCCCTCCCCGCTGTCGACGGCTCCGTCTGTGCAAGCTGCCATTGACCTGATTCTCTCCCGGATTCGACCGATGAGAAGGCTGCCGGAGGCCGATTCCTAAAGGCAAGATCAGGCTGAAACCGCCAGACCAAGCGGTTCTCCTCATCACCCACAAATACATCGGCGCGCGATCTCTCCCCAAGTCAGTCCAATGAATTTGACATTGGAAAAATTTCATTTAATTTGGCCTTTCAGGTGGCTCGCACTCTGCGCCCATAGGCGGAAAGGAGAGGAGTATGAAAAGAGGCCAAAGGAGGGTTTTCTATGCAGGCGCCGTCCTCGTGGCGGCATTTCTCTGGGGCTGCGGCGATTCGCAGCACATGGGAGGGCAGGCATCGGAGACGGGGGTTCCAACGGTGGAGGCTGCGAACCGGGCTGACGTGTCGGCCGCCCTGAATCTGCAGCCCCTGGACCCTGAGACCATTCCCAAATATCAGGACCCGCTGGTCATCCCGCCGGTGATGCCGCCAGTGGGACAGACCGGAAAGAATCCGCCTTTCACGATGTACCAGATTGCCGCCAGGCAGACCACGCAGCAGATCCTGCCGAGTTCTTTTCCGGAGACCACCGTCTGGGCATACGGTTCGTTCAGCGACCCCGTCCAGGGACCGCGGGCCAATCTATCCTTCCACTCCCCCGCGTTCACCGTAGAAGTGAGCAAAGACGAGGTGGTCAGGGTTCTGTGGGTGAACCAGTTGATGGATGCCCAGAGGAGATATCTCCCCCATCTGTTGCCGGTCGATCCCACTCTTCACTGGGCCAATCCCCCCGGCGGGGCAGCCGGGCGCGACATGCGTCCGACGTTTGCGCAAACCCCGTCTGCCTACACGGGGCCCGTGCCGATCGTCACTCACGTTCACGGCGCCCACGTCCCCTCGATCAGCGACGGCTATCCGGAGGCCTGGTACCTGCCGAATGCCAGGAACATCCCGAAGGAGTACGCCACGGAAGGGACGCACTACGGTTCGGTCATCCCGGCGCCCCCCGGCGCCGCCTGGTTCGAGTACCCGAACGACCAGCGCGCCTCCACCCTGTGGTACCACGACCACGCCCTGGGGATCACCCGTCTTAACGTCTATGCGGGACTGGCCGGCTTCTGGATCATTCGCGACGAAATCGAAGCCGCCCTGAACCTTCCCGGCCCGGCTCCCCGTCTCGGCGACCCCCCGGGGACGAAGTATTATGAAATCCCCCTGGCGATTCAGGATCGATCCTTCAACGAGGACGGCTCTCTCTTTTATCCGGGGAGCCGCGCATTCTTCGACGGGTATGAGGGGCCGTTCATTCCGGAAACGAACATTCCGCCCATCTGGAATCCGGAGTTCTTCGGGAACACGATGATGGTCAACGGAAAGACATGGCCCTACCTGGAGGTGGAGCCGCGCCTCTACCGTCTGCGTTTTCTCAACGGCAGCAACTCGCGCTTCCTGATCCTTGCCTTCGACCAGGATCTGGAATTTCACCAGATCGGCAGCGAAGGGGGACTGCTTCCGGACGCTCCGGTCATCCTCGATCAACTCCTTATGGCGCCTGCGGAGCGGGCCGACGTCATCGTCGACTTTTCCGGGCTCCTGCCGGGAGAGGAAATCGTCCTCCTCAACTTCGCCCCCGACGAGCCTTTCGGCGGCGGGATTCCGGGAGTCGATTTCGACCCGGCCGATCCGGAGACGACGGGGCAGGTGATGAAGTTCGTCGTCGTTCCCCTGACCGCCGAAGGAAATTTTGGTGAAATTCCCTCGGCCCTGCCGCCCATCCCGCCACCGGGGCCGGCCGATACGGTGCGCGACCTGATCCTTGGCGAGATGATGGATCACGATGCGGACATCCCGATTGCCGCCGTGCTCGGGACGGTCGCCGACGGAGAGCTGGAGTGGATGGATCCCATAACTGAAAACCCCATGGTGGGGGACACGGAGATCTGGCGCCTTCTCAACCTCACCGAGGACGCGCATCCCATCCACCTGCACCTGGTCATGTTCCAGGTGCTCGACCGCCAACCCTTCGATGTCGAAGAGTTTCACGAGGCTCAGATGGCATACCTCCTCGGCGGAAAAGTTGGCGATCCCCCCAGTCCGGATGATTTCGTCCTGGGGGATCCGCTTCCGCCGGAGCCTTGGGAGACGGGGTGGAAGGACACCGTCATCGCGTATCCGGGTGAGATCACGCGCATTCAGGCGACTTTCGACCTGCCGGGGCTCTACGTCTGGCACTGCCACATCCTGGAGCACGAGGACAACGAAATGATGCGCCCGTATTATGTCGGGCCGATACCGGCGGTCACTCCCGGTATGTAGGTGAAAAGCTCGTCATCTCTCAGCAAGAAAGCCGCCCCTGCCGGGGGCGGCTTTCTTGCGTTATGGCCAGTGAAGGTGCGGCCCTCAGGCTCATCCCCCCCGTGCGCCTCCTGGTTGGGAGAAGGTAGCTCTTGGGTTCGAACCCGGCAAGTTCCTGAATAATGTCTTTCCATTTTCTCATTCAAGTCAAATCGGAGGTGCATTGAGGGCACCTTCGTGCCTTGCCCGGAATGGTCATGAAGCAGAACGGGCATTCCTGGGTCGTGGGTGCTGCGGGAACGATCTCCTGCTCGGCTTCCTTTTTCCGCTTCAGTCGATTTACCGATTTGATCAACAGAAAAACGGCAAAGGCGACGATCAGAAAGTTGATGATGGTCTGCACGAAAGGGCCATAGGCGATCACCACCGCGCCGGCTTCCCTTGCTGCGGCAAGAGAGGCGTAGGGACCGCCAGGCGCCCCCTGCTGCAGGAGGACGAATAAATTGCTGAAATCCACACCGCCCAGGAGCAGGCCGATGGGTGGCATAAGAACGTCGTCGACCAGGGACCTGCTGATGGCGCCGAAGGCAGCGCCGATGATGATGCCGACCGCCATGTCAACGACGTTTCCGCGCGATATGAACTCTTTGAATTCCCGCACCATGGCCATGAATGCCTCCCTTTGGATGGACTTATTAAAGATACCAAGAGAGTTCATTGAACACCAGCCCCGGCCAGATGAGCCAAAGCCAAAGCTCTGGGGGTCGGACCAAGATAAGTCCCTAGAATCATACGACAACATCGAAAATTAGGCCTCAGGATTGCCCTTGGAAGCACCATTTTGCCCATGAAATTGAACGGGAGGGGGAAATGCCGCGTGCAAATCGATATTTTCTGCCGGGACACGTCTGGCACATTACGCATCGCTGTCATAAGCAGGAGTTTCTTCTCAAGTTTGCTGTTGATCGCAGGTGCTGGCTCGATTGGCTGCTCGAGGCCAAGAAGCGCTATGGGCTCTGCATTCTGAATTACATCGTCACTTCCAATCACATCCAATCTTCTCGTTCGGGATGCCGCACGCGGCGAGATCGCCAAAAGCATGCGGCTCTTAGCCGGTGAATGCCTCGTCATCTCGGCAAGAAAGCCGCCCCTGCCGGGGGCGGCTTTCTTGCGTTATGTTGACCGTGAGAACGGTTGTTTTCCTTCTTCTCGCAAACTTTTCTGATTCGGAACGGGCTTTGCCTCCTCCAGGAAGACGGGGGTATAATGAGTGTGTAATCTACTCGAAAGTGAGGAAGATGAAGCACGAACTTCGGAAATTCGTTGCGCCCGAATACGTTTTCGGCGTCGGCGCTCGCCAACTGGCCGGCCGTTATGCCAAAAACCTCGGCGGTAAACGGGTGCTGGTCGTCTCCGATCCCGGTGTGGTGGCTGCGGGGTGGACTCGGGACGTCATCGAGAGCATTGTCGAGGCAGGTCTCGACCATGCGCTCTACACCGATGTTTCGCCAAATCCCAGGGCCGACGAAGTCATGGCCGGCGCCGAGGTTTTCAAGGCCAACAGGTGCAATGCGATTGTCGCGGTCGGGGGCGGAAGTCCGATGGACTGCGCCAAGGGGATCGGTATCGTCAGCTCCAACCATCAGCACATTCTGGAATTTGAGGGGGTGGACAAGGTCGAGGCGCCCATGCCGCCTCTGATCTGCATTCCGACCACCGGTGGGACCTCGGCCGACGTCTCCCAGTTCGCCATCATTTCCAATCCGCTCGAGAAGATCAAGTTCGCCATCATCAGCAAGTCTGTGGTGCCGGACCTTTCCCTCATCGATCCGCTTACCCTGACGACCCTCGACCCTTTCCTGACCGCCTGCACCGGACTGGATGCGCTCACGCATGGCATCGAAGCCTATGTCTCCAATGCCAGCTCTCCCATGACAGATCTGCATGCCCTGGAGGCCATCCGGCTGATCTTCGGAAATCTCGTCGCCTCCATCAAGAATCCCCATGATGTCGAACTGCGCTCCAAGGTGATGCAGGGAAGCCTCTACGCCGGGCTGGCCTTCTCCAATGCCATTCTGGGCGCGGTCCATGCCATGGCGCACAGCGTCGGCGGCCTGCGGGATGCTCCCCATGGGGAATGCAACGCCATTTTGCTGGACCACGTGATCGCCTTCAATCTCCCCGCCTCTCCCGAGCGGTTTGAGCGAATCGCAGAGGCAATGGGGCTCGATCTGCGCGGAATGACCTCCAGGGAGAGAACGAAGGTGCTGCTGGAGGAGGTTCGAAGAATCAAGCAGGCCGCTGGAATGGACCGGGTGCTCAAGGATGTCGGCGTGACCCGCTCTGACGTGCGGCAACTGAGCAGAAAAGCGCTTCGGGATCCGTGCATGGTGACCAACCCGCGGCGGGCTACTTTGAGGGATCTCGAGGTCATCTACGAGGAGTCGCTCTAAGCTGTGCGACGATAAATACATTTGCGGGCAAGCGCCGCAGGGACAGGAACTGAAAAGCCGTTCGTAGCCGGATCTCCGGGCGAACGGTTTTTTATTTTCCAGAATTCCTTTTCATTGGACTCTATTTTGCAATAGATAAGGATATGAGCGATCCCGCCGTCGCGGCTGGATGAGTGTTTCTGCGCAAGTTTCCCCATGATCGCCGGTGAAAAGACTTTTCCTGTCCAATTCCTTTGTATGTCTGGCTCTGACCCTCGGGGTTCTGGTCGGATCGCTGTGGGAAGCGGCGCCCGTGCGGGTTCTCGAGGGGCGGCTCTTCGATCAGATGCAGCGGTTTCATCAGGGGGGAGAGCCGGCGCCGCTGGCGGTTGTGGCCATAGATTCCGAGAGCCTCGCAGCCTTGGGGGACTGGCCCTGGCCCCGCGCCGTTATGGCCGACATGGTCGAGCATCTGAGCGCCTCCGGCGCCTGGGCAGTCGGGTTGTTTCCCCTGTTCGCCGATCGGGAGCAGAATCCCGGGTTGCAGGAAATCCGAAATTTGCGCCGGGAAATCGACCATCTGCCCTTGGCCGATGCGTTTCTTCTCACCGACATCCTTGATCAGGCCGAGGCGCGTAGCGACGGCGATTCGAAACTCGCGACGGCCTTGCGACATGCCCCCAGACCTGTGCTCCCTCTCCTGTTCACCTTCGCACAAGAGGATGCCGACGCCTTCGACCCCTCTTTGTTGTTGCGGCAAAGCTCTCTGGCGTGGAGCCTGAGCCCCTTTTCTTGGGAGCGCGCCCTTCGATCTCTGGCCAATCCCCTGGAGGGCGGCCGGGATACGGTCACGACCGCCTCGGGAGCTCTTCTGCCCCTGGCCGAACTGACAGAACGCGTCGCCTGCCTCGGTCATATCAACTACTTCCCCGATCCCGACGGTCGCGTCCGCTTCGACACTCTCATGATGCGTCTTGGCGAGCGTCTTTATCCCTCCTTCACTCTGCAGATGGCGGCGGCCTTGTACGATGCCCCGCCGGCAGACTGGCGACTGCATGAGGGGGAGGACGGCATCCATCGCATCGGCGTGGGGCCTGTGCAGATCCCCGTCGACCGTGGATTCCGGCTGCCGATCGCTTTCGATCGAACCGGCGAGGCGTTCAGCGTCTATCCCTTCAGCCGCGTTGCGCAGGGCCGGGTATCGCCGGAGAGCTTCCGCAACAAGGCCGTGCTGATTGGTGTAACGGCCCCGGAAGCCGCGCCGAGACACGGCGCCTCCCTGGGCGAGGAACTCGCCGGCGTGGAGATCGCCGCCCATGCTCTTGCCAGCCTTCTTGCGCCCAGGCACCTCTCCCGGCCGGGGTGGACTTTCTACGTCGAACTTCTCTTTCTTCTCCAGATCGCGCTCTTCCTGGCTCTCGTCATCCCCCGTATCCGGCCGCTCCCCGGCCTGCTGATGATGGGGAGTCTCCTGGCGATCTGGTTCGGGGTCGCCGCCGCCCTTCTCGTCACCAAGGGATTCTGGCTCAAGACGGCCGCGCCGGCCCTGCTGATCGTGCTCGGTCTGGCCTCGGTGCACCTGCGACGCCTCACTTTCGTCCATCCGGGAAACTTCGAGGACCTCAAGATGCTGGGCGTTGCCCTGCAGGGGCAGGGGATGCTCGATCTGGCCCTGGAGAAATTCAAGAAATGCCCCGTCGCCGATCCGTCCGTCCGCGAGCTCCTGTACAACCTGGGTCTCGATTTCGAACGCAAACGGATGTTCAACAAGGCGGAGGCCGTTTATGCCCACCTTCTTCGCGGGGGGAAGTTTCGCGATGCCAGACAGAGGATGGAGAGCCTCGCGAGCGCGGAGCGGACCATTGCTCTCGGGTCGGGCGCAGGGGGCCGAAAAGGCAAGCTGGACGGCGCCGCCCGGCCGACCCTCGGGCGCTACGAAATCGTCCGGGAGATCGGTCAGGGAGCGATGGGGACCGTCTACCTGGGCAACGATCCGACCATCAACCGCAAGGTGGCGATCAAGACGCTCCCCTACGATTCGATCGAGGCGGAGCACCTGGAGGAGGTCAAGAGCCGTTTCTTCCGGGAGGCCGAAGCGGCGGGGCGGCTGAACCATCCGAATATCGTCACGATCTTCGACGCGGGCGAAGAGCATGACATGGCCTATTTCGCCATGGAATATCTGGACGGCGCCGATCTGTGCGCGCATTGCCGTGAAGACAACCTGCTGCCCGTGCGAAGAGTGCTCGAGATTGCGGCGCAAATCGCCGACGCCCTCGAGTACGCCCACGCACACGATGTCGTTCACCGCGACGTCAAGCCGGCCAACATCATGCTTCTGGGGAGCGGCGCCGTCAAGATGACCGATTTCGGCATCGCCCGGATCCTGAACAGCTCCCATACCCAGACCGGCACTCTGCTCGGAACGCCCTACTACATGTCGCCCGAGCAGGTCTCGGGAAAGAAGGTCGACGGGCGCTCCGATCTCTTTTCTCTGGGAGTCGTCCTGTACGAACTGCTCAGCGGCGCCAGGCCTTTTCAGGGGGAAAACCTGGCCGCCCTCATGTACAGCATCGACAAGGGCGCATATCGTTCCCTGGTCGAAGTCGCCCCCGCAGTTCCACCCTGCTGTGTGGAAATCGTCGACAGGCTTTTGGCCAAGTCCCCCGCCCGCCGTTTCCGGTCGGCCGCCGTCGCAGCAGAGAAGCTGCGGCTCTGCCTGAAGGAGATCGGGTGAGCATGGTGCTGCAGGCGTTCGGTCAGACCGACCGGGGGATCACCCGGGAGCGCAACGAGGACTCTTTCGGCATCGTCCGGGATCTTTCACTTTTTGTCGTCGCCGACGGTATCGGCGGACGGCCGGCGGGGGATGTCGCCAGCCGAATGGCGGTCGAGGCGATCGAGAAACATGTCCGAAGCACATTGAGCGGCTCGGCGCCGCTTTGCGACGACAGCGATCCGAACCGCTCGGCGATGGCCAACGTCCTCGCTTCCGCGCTTCGCGCCGCCAACCTGTTGATCCTGCGCGAGGGGGAGAACGATCCATCCCGGAGAGGGATGGGGACGACGGTCGCTGCCGTCTGGTGCGCCGGCAGCCGGGCCTGCATCGCCCATGTGGGCGACAGTCGCGTCTACCTCCTGCGCGAGTCCCTGACGCCGGTGACACAGGACCATACCCTTGCCGCCGAACTGGTGAGCACGGGAGTGCTCACCCCGGAAGGAGCCCAGCAGTACAGTCGGAAAAACATCGTGACCCGAGCGCTCGGAGTCTCTGCGCAGGTCGAGGTGAGCCTCACCGAGATCGAACTGCGCCAGGGCGACCGGCTTCTTCTTTGCACCGACGGTTTGACGGACATGGTTCCCGATCCGGTCATCCACGCCGTCCTCTCGAGCTATCCTGCAAAGATAGCGGTCAGAAGCCTGATCAACCTGGCGAACCAAAGCGGTGGACACGACAATATTACCGTGATCCTGGTCTGCTGTGATCCCGCAGACTGGCGTTCAAAATTGAAGGGAGCGTTTTCCATCGCAGGGAAGGAGCACATTCATGGCCAAGATACACGTTAAATTCAACAATTCGGTCCTCAAGGTCGTCGACATAGACAAGGACAGCCTCAGCATCGGCCGCAACGCCGGGAACGACATCCAGATCGACAACCTTGCGGTATCGAACTTCCACGCGCGAGTCGAAAAGAGCCCGGCAGGCTACTGCATCGAGGACCTGAAAAGCACAAACGGGACCTTCATCAACGACCGACGCATCACCCGAGTGGTTCTCAACGACAACGATGCCGTGACCATCGGAAAGCATACCCTCGTATTCTTCCTGGGTGATGGAGAGGCCGGAGCCGCACCCGATCCGACCGGTTCGGGGCTCGATCAGACGATGATTCTCGATACCAGGGCTCATCGGGAGCGCCTCGTCAAAGCCGCCGCCGGGGGGACATCAACTCTGCGCAGGGAGACGATCGGTGTGTTCACCGTGTTCGAAGGCGAAGCCGGGCAGTGCGAATTCGAGCTGACCGATCGCCTCACCCTGATCGGCAAGCATGAGGGGGCGGGGGTGAAGCTGGATGGGCTGCAGGGATCGAAAATCGGAGGTTTCGTCGCGCGGGACCGTGACCTTTACACCCTGATTCCGCCCGACAGCAGCAGAACGATCATCATCAACGGCCAAAAGGTGAACGAGGGAGTTCTGCTCGAAGAAGGCGATGAGATCGAAATCGGAGGCGTGAAGATGCGCTTCCACATGAGGGCGAAAGAGTGAACCGGGACAGCGCGGACCGGTTCATCATCGGCGCCACGTGGCGGGAAGGAGCATCAATTCGCCACAGCTCCCGTTCAGGCCCCGTCGCTCTCGCCGATCGCAAGTAGACGAAGTTTCTGTTTGCTGGACCCCATGTCCCGATTCTTGTGGATCGCAGTTCGGGGTTCTGCTAGAAATAGCTGATTCAGGGCCGGTGCGTGTGCACCGGGAATCGCATTTCCTTTCGGCGTGCTGCCGCAGCGACAACGCCGATGTCTTCTTGCAGAAAAGGTTGTTTGCAAAATGGATATTCCGACAACTCTCATAGGCGCTCTGGCGTTGGGGTTCGCCTTGTTCACCCTCGCTCTCAGAGTGACGAATCCGGCGAAACTGAAAAAGCATGAGCGGCTGCAGGCGGTGCTGGGCGATAAGGGGGGCACGATCGTTCACGGGGTCTTCTACATCGGCCTTCCGCTGGCCTTCGGCGGGTTTTGCCTCGTCTCCGCCTTCCGGGGAATTGCTCTGTTCTGATTTTCGGATCGGGTTATGAATCACCGACGTACGACATGCTTCTGTATTTTCCTCGCCCTGATGATTTTTCTTGGAGGGTGCGCTGGAACTGACTGGCAGCGGGTTCTCGATCAGATCGGCAACGGGCCTCGCGATGACGGCGCTCTGTCGCTTCAGGAGATCGACGCCGGTCTGAGAGAGACGCTGCGGGTCGGGACCGATCGGGTGACGGCGCAGCTCGGACGCCAGGACGGCTTCAACGCCGACCCGGCCATCCGCATTCCCCTTCCACCCAGACTCGCGGCCGCCCGGGATATGGCGGCAAGGGTCGGAATGGCCGCGCTGTTCAACGATCTCGAACTGCGCCTCAACCGGGCCGCAGAGGCCGCCACGCCCAAGGCCAAAGAGCTTTTCTGGCAGGCGATCCGTGAGATGACGATTCAGGATGTGCATGCCATATTCAGGGGGCCTGATGACGCCGCAACGCGCTACTTCGAGCGCAAGATGACCCCAGCCCTGGCCGCCGCCATGCGCCCTGTCGTCGACCAGAGTCTGAACGAAGTCGGGGCGGTGCGCGCCTACAATCAGGTCGTCGCGCAAGTCACCGCGATCCCCTATGCTCCGGAGATCAGAACCGATCTGACCGGATATGTGGTCGAGCAGGGGATGGCGGGGATTTTCCACTACCTGGCACAGGAGGAGGCGGCCATCCGCCGGAATCCGGCAAAACGGACGACGGAGTTGCTCAGACGGGTCTTCGGATCGCTCTGACGCACACCGGGCGCCGAGACTCTCCGACGCCAGGCGCCATCAACGAAGAAGCCGCCCTTTCGGGGCGGCTTCTTCGTTTTCATTTGCGCGGCCTCTTCAGGCGAGAAGCAGGAGCCAGCCGGCCGCGATGGCAAGGGTGAGGACCGTCACCGGCACGCCGATGCGGGCGTGCTCGCGCCAGGTGATGACGATCCCGAGGCGCGCGGCCTGATCGACGACGATGATGTTGGCGATGCTGCCGACGATGAAGAGATTGCCGGCCAGCGTGCTCGCCAGGGCGAGGACCGGTCCGGCCAGCGGATGCTCGGCCGCCGGCAGAAGGAGCATGACCGCCGGCACGTTGGAGACGAGATTGGACAGGGGGATGGTGACGGCAAAAAGCCAGGCCGGGTTCGCCAGCTCTATGCCGACGCCGCTCAGGGCGCTCATCGCCGCCGCGAGCATTCCCGAGGCGGCCAGGGCATGGTTGACCACGAAGAGCCCGATGAAGAGGACGAGCAACTGCCAGTCGACCAGCCCCAGCATGTGGCGGGTATGCATGCGCCGGCTCATCAGCAGCACTCCGGCGGCGCCAAGTGCCAGGATTTCCCGGAGCCAGGGGGTGAAGAGAAAGGCGGCGACCAGCAGCGACAGCAGGACGATCCCCTTGCCGCTCTGCCACGAATCCAGAGGGGGAGCGTGCACCGGCTCGATGACGACCTCCCGCTTCCACCGGTCGCCGGTCAACCGGCGGATCACCCACCACGTCGCTGCAAGTCCCAGTATCGCCGGAACCCCGCCGGCCGGTAGGTAGCCGGCAAAGGAAAGGTCGAGGGCCTGACCGATGAGCATGTTCTGCGGATTGCCGATGAGGGTGGCCGCCGAGCCGACATTGGCCGCACAGGCCAGCGCCAGCAGGAAAGGCTTCGGATCGAGACCACGGCGGGCGCACCCCTCGGCCAGAACCGGCGCCATGGCAAGGCAGACGATGTCGTTGGCCAGCAGCGCCGACAGAAGACCGGCGGCGGCGACCAGAAGCGCCAGCAGCACCGGCGGCGCGACTTCGGCGCCGGCCAGTCGGCGGGTTACGGCGGTGTAGAACCCTCCCATCCGAAACTGCGCCGAAATGACCATCAGCCCGAAGAGAAGGGCGATCGTCGGCACGTCGATGGCCGTCCAGGCCTCCTCAAGCTCCACCTTCCCCAGCGCCAGCAGCGCGATGGCGCCCAGCAGTGCCACCCCCGTGCGGTCCAGAGCCAGCCCCGGGATTCTTCCCAGGACCATTCCCAGATAGACACCGAGAAATACAAACAGTATGACTGCATCCATCGCTGCGCCCCAGAGTGATGCCTGAGAAAATTCGGAGAACCGCACATGGGCTTCTCCCTGTCTTCGGCGAAGCCTGCCATATCCCCGGGGAAATGGAAATCTTTATCTGCAGGGAAGGGAGCCTGTCGTTCAGGATGCCGGGGGCGCTGGCGCACGAGGCGCACTGGGGTATAGTTCTCTTTGCTTCCCGTAGAGTGTTCGCGAGCTGTACCGGCAGTCGAGGAGCGATGCCTGCCATGCGGCGTTTCCAAAGTATTCCGATTCTCCTTCTGGCTACGGGACTCTTCCTCCCCTTCTTCTCCGCCGAAGCGTCGATCGGAGCAGGGCAGGAGATCTTCGTGACTTCGCCCGTTTCGGAAAACGCCTATCTTTTCGCCGGCAGGGTCGTCATCAACGAGAGGCTGCAGGCCGACGGCGTTCTGGCGGGGGGGAGCGTTCTGGTCAACGCTCCGGTGGGGCGCGATCTTCTGGCCGCGGGGGGCGAGGTGGTCGTCAATGCGCCGGTCGGGGGGAACGTGCGCGGCGCCGGAGGGAGCGTCACGGTCAACGGTGCGGTTGACGGCGACCTGGTCGTGGCGGGAGGGCGGGTGGTCGTCGGCCCCGGGGTCCGGGTGAGGGGAAGCCTGCTGGCGGCAGGGGGAGAGGTTGTCATCGACGGCATCGTCGAAGGAGATTTGCGGGCGACGGGAGGACGGATCGCGTTCAGCGGCGAGGTTGCGGGGACGGCGCAACTGCGGGGACGCGACCTGGAACTCGATGGGCGTTTCGCAGGACCAGCCGTTTTCGTCGGGGAAAACGTCGACCTCGGTCCGGCCGTGCGCTTCGACGCCGATGTGGGATACTGGCGCCCCGAGGGGGAGATCGATTTCGGCCCGGCGCTCGCCACCAATGCCCGCGCCGTTTTCCGCGAGGACCTGCGCGCCGAGGCGCCCCGGTACAGCGCCCGGGAGGCGGGCCGATGGATTCTGACTGTCTGGGTGGCCCTGTCCTTTTTCTCCGGAGCGGTGACCGTTCTCCTGCTGACGTTTCTGGCTCCCGGTTTCACCCGCCTGGCGGGGACCCGCCTGGCGGGCTCCTTCTGGCCGAAAACGGGGATCGGATTCCTCTATTTCCTCGCCACTCCCCCCCTGGCTCTTCTGCTCATGATCACCCTGATCGGTTTTCCCCTGGGGCTCTTTCTCCTCTTCCTCTATTTTTTCTCTCTGGTCTTCGCCGCCCCGCTGAGCGCCGCCGTTCTCGTGCGCTGGCTGGAGGTGCGGCGCTACGCCGAGTGGAGCCGGGGAAGGCTCGCCCTTCTGGGGCTGGCCATTATGGTGGCGATCAAACTCCTTCTCCTCATCCCCCTTGTCGGCTGGCTCCTCGTTCTTGTTCCGGTCTGCGCCGCATTCGGCGCGCTGCTCGCCGCCGACTGGCTCTGGCTGAAACGGGGAGACCGGGCGGCTTTGTTCTGAGCGGCTGCCAGGAACTCCTATCTCTTGAGAAGTTTCAGCAGATCGGCTGCGGAGCGCGTGTTGAGAACATCGTCCCTGGCCAGCCAGCCGCGACGGGCCTGACCGACGGCGAAGCGCATGAAGTCGAATTCGGCCGGGGCGTGAGCGTCGGTGGAGAGGGCGAGCTTGACCCCCATCTCCCTGGCCATGCGGCAGTGGACATCGTCGAGGTCGAGGCGGTCGGGCTGGGCGTTGATCTCGAGATGGCAGCCGCGCTCCAGCGCCCCGCGCACCACCTTCTCCATGTCGATCTCGTACGGTTCGCGCCGGCCGATGAGCCGCCCGGTGGGATGGGCCAGGATGTTGAGGAAGCGGTTGTCCATGGCCCGCAGGATGCGCTCGGTCTGGGCCTGGCGCGACAGGTTGAACCGGGAATGGACGGCGCCGACGGTGAAATCGAGCTCGCCGAGGACGTCGTCGGGAAGATCGAGGGAGCCGTCTTCGAGGATATCGACCTCGATGCTCTTGAAGATCCGGAAATCCCCAAGCTTTTCGTTGAGCCGGTCGATCTCCTCCATTTGACGGCGCAGCCGCTCGGGGTCGAGCCCGCGGGCCATGGCGAGGCTGCGGCTGTGTTCGGTGATGGCCAGGTAGCGGTACCCCCGTTTGCGAGCCCCCTCGGCCATCTGCTCGAGGGTGGCGCGGCCGTCGGTCGCCCGGGTGTGGGCGTGCAGGTCGCCGAGAATGTCCCCTTGCTCGATCAGGCTGGGGAGCATCCCCTGTAGCGCCGCCTCGATCTCTCCCCGGTTCTCCCGCAGCTCCGGTTCGATATAGGGGAGACCCGCCAGGGCGAAGACTTCCTGCTCGCTGACGCCTCCCACGCGCTCGCCGTCCCGAAAAACGCCGTACTCGTTGAGCTTGAGTCCTTTTTTCACGGCCATCTGGCGCAGCGCGATGTTGTGCGCCTTGGAGCCGGTGAAGTAGTGCAGCGCCGCTCCGTAGCTCTGCTCCGGCACGACCCGCAGGTCGACCTGCAGGCCAGAGCGAAGCCGCACCGTCGATTTCGTCTCCCCACGGGCGACGATCTCCCGCACCTGATCGTATTCGACGAAGCGCTTCATCGCCTCTTCGCCCCTTTCGCACGTCACCAGGATGTCGAGATCCCCCACCGTCTGCAGACGCCTCCGGTAGCTTCCCGCCGCCACCACCTCTCCGATTCCTGGGGTCCCCTTCAGCCACCCGATCAGCGATTGTGCGACCTGCTCGGCATCGCGCAGCCCGAAGCGCCGCTCTCCGCCGAGGCGGCGACGGATCGCGCGCAGCAGCTTCTCTTCGCTCTTCGGCCCGAATCCTTTAAGAGCGCGGATCCGGTGGGCCTCGGCGGCAGCTTCGAGATCGCTCAGCGACTGCACCCCGAGTTCGCGGTGGAGAGCCGCCGCCTTCTTCGGGCCCAGCCCGGCAAGTTTAAGGAGTTCCGGAAGTTCCCCGGGCATCTCCCTCTGGAGTTCGGAGAGGGCGCTGCAGGCTCCGGTTTCGACGATTTCCTCGATCTTCCCCGCCAGGTCCTTCCCGATCCCCGGAAGCTTGGGGAGCCTCTTTCCTTCCAGCAGCAGCGCCGAAAGGCTGTGCGGATGCTCGGAAACGGTGCGGGCGGCGCTGCGGTAGGCCCGCACCCTGAAGGGGTTGGCCCCCTGGATTTCGAGCAGATCGGCTGTTCTGAGGAAAATTTCGGCGATGTCGGCGTTCTGGACGGGCATGCTGCGATCGCTCCTTGAGGAGAGGCGGTGCGGCGCGAGCAGGGAAGTGTTAAAATATCTCGAATCGCTCCCCGTCTCGTGCTTTAATGCCGCAGTACGGCTCGTTCTCCCTTTCCGGCCGGGGCTCACCCCCGGCAGGATCTTTTCCCCGGATTTTGCGCACGATGGAATTTTTCGAAAGATCGGTCGGGACGATCCTGGCCAACTCTCTCATCTCTCTGGTCTTTCTCGCCGCCGTGATCGGCCTTCGGATGCTGGTGCTGCGAAAGGTTCTCCACCGCGAGGAATTGACCCCCGAGGCGCGGCGCCGCTGGATCGTGAACAGCCGAAATGCGATCCTCATGGTCCTTCTCGTCGGCCTCGTCTTCATCTGGGCCAACGAACTCTTTACCCTGGCCGTTTCCCTGGTGGCCATCGCGGCCGCTCTCGTCATCGCCACCAAGGAACTGATCCTGTGCTTCAGCGGGGCGGTCCTGCGGGCCGGCTCCAAAGCCTTCTCGCTCGGAGACCTCATCGAGATCGGCGGCGTGCGCGGCGATGTCGTCGACATCAACATATTCGCCGCCACGCTGCGCGAAGTCGGCCCCGGCAAGGGATCCCACCAGTACACGGGGCGCTCCGTCACCATCCCCAACAGCATGCTGCTCAACATGCCCCTGGTGAACCATTCGTACATGGGGGATTATCTGGTTCACGTCGTCACGATTCCCTGGAATCTCGATAATGACTGGACGCAGGCGGAAAGATTGCTGCTGGAGGCGGCGGATGCCGAATGCGCTCTTTTCCTGGAAGAGGCACGGGTACACATGAGCAGGCTCGCGTCGCAGCAGGGGCTCGAGCCGATTTCCGTGGAGCCGCGCGTCACGGTGGAGATGCCGGAGCCGAACCGGATTCAGCTCCTTTTGCGCATTCCGGCTCCCGTGCGGCGCCAGAGCCGACTCGAGCAGGCGATCCTGCGCCGGTTCCTCGCGTCGTGGGCCGAGTACAGGAAAAAAACAGAGTCCCCCCCGTGAGGCTCTGGACGCTCCACCCCCGGTACCTCGACGCCAGGGGATTGACGGCCCTGTGGCGCGAAGCGCTCCTTGCCCAGCGGGTGCTGTGCGGAGCGACCAGAGGTTACCGGCATCATCCGCAACTCCAGCGTTTTCGCGCCTGCCCTGATCCGCTCGGAGCCATCGGCGCCTTTCTGACCGCGATTGCCGACGAGGCGGATGCCCGCGGATACGGTTTCGACAGGGCGCGGATCGCGCACCCCGGCATCGACTGCGTTCTCGAAGAGACCGAGGGGCAGCTCCTCTTTGAGCTGGGTCACCTGCAGGCGAAGCTTGCCGTGCGCAGCCCGCAGACCCTATCCCGGCTCCCGCGGTCAGAGGCGCCGCAGGCTCATCCACTCTTCCGCATCGTTCCCGGGCCGATACGCTCCTGGGAGAAAACTCGCGGGTAGCGCTCCTACATGGGCGGGCGCTCACGGGGCTCGGCCTCCTCCCGTCCGGAGCCTTTCCACTTTTCGCTACGCTGGTCGATGTCGACGGCTCCGTGGCTTTTAAGGATGTCCGCAGCGCGCTCCGCGCCGGCTTCGTCGGTTTCGACGGTGACCAGGACGCCGCCGCGCTGCACCCCTTCCGCATAGAACTTCGCTTCGTTTTCCGGGACACCCAGGTTGCGGATGGCGCCGTAGACCCCGCCGGTCACCGCGCCGAGTCCCGCTCCCGCGAGGGCTGCAGCGATGGGGCCCGCGGCGACGACCGCGCCGAGACCGGTGACGGTAAAGGCCCCGGCGCCGATGAGCAGCCCTGCAAGAGCGCCGACGCCGGCCCCGGCTTCCACTCCGACTTTCACCCCTTTGATCTGTTCGTCGCTGATCCTCTCGCGTCCCTGGGCAGTCCTCGATTTCTCTTCTTTCGCGATGATCCCGATCGAATCGCGGGAAAAACCGTCACCGATGAGGTCGTCTATCGTTTCTCGCGCCCCCTCGAAATCGTCGATAAGGCCTACGACAGTTTTCGCACTTTTCGCCATGGGTCTTCTCCTTTCGTTAAAGACAGGGATTAAGACACATATACAAAAAGTTTAGGTGCAGGGGGGGGAGAAGTCAAACCGGGGCGTCCGGAAGAAGGTTGACAGCCGACTGCGATTAGCCTACCGTCGAATGCGGTCGCGTCATCCAACCAGAATCGCGGAGGAGACTTATGGAAAGCAAGATCAGTTCTTATCTGGGGTTGCAGAGCGAACCGGTCGTCACCTTGTGGACCGAAACGATGCCTGAGGAGAAGATCCAGTTCAGCAAGGACCGGCGCGGCTGTGTCATGTCGCTTCTGGCGGCGAGCGCAAAAGGGAAGATCTGCGCCGTCGATCACGAGACCTTCGGGTGTCCCGGTGGGGGCGTCGGGCTGGGATACGGCAACCAGTACGAGAACTTTCCAGGCGGGGTCGACTGTTTTGCACGCTTTCTTTCAAATGGAAACAGGGGATATCCGAAGGGCGAAGGGGTGGCCGCTCACATGCAGGGGAAGGCGCCCGCCCATTTCGTCGAGGAATATCTCGACGGCGAGCGCTACGTGAAAAGTCCCGAACTGGTCGAGGACTTCATCCGGGAACTCGGCTTCATGGATATCCCCCGCATCACCGTCTTCAAGCCCCTGAGCAGGCTCAATGCGAGCGAGACGCCCGTCAGCGTGACCTTCTTCTGCAACCCGGATCAGCTCTCGGCCCTCGTGGTGCTGTGCAACTATCACCGGCCGGGGATAGAAAACGCGATCGCTCCTTTCGCCGCGGGGTGTCAGTCATTGGGGATACTCACCTACAGGCAGGTGGACGCCGAGAATCCGAAGGCGGTCATCGGGATGTTCGACATCACGGCCAGGAAGGTCCTCAAGAGCAGCCTGGGAGAGAACCTCCTGACTGTCAGTATGCCGTTCTCCCTCTTTTTGCAGATGGAAGCCGAAGCCGACGAAAGTTTTCTCACCCGGGGAAACTGGAAGAGCCTCGTCGCCGGTTGAGCGGGCGACTCCCCTCCACGAAAAAAGCCGCCCTTTCCCGGGCGGCTTTTTTCGTGGAGGGGAGAAAGAGTCGTTCATTCCCCCGGCAACTGGCCGTGGCGCTGCTCCATCCGCTCGCGGATTCTGGCGGCGCGGATCAGGCCGTAGGCGCTCGAGTGTCCCGTCCATCGCATCATGACGGCATCGAGACTGACGTAGACGGCGGGTACGACAAAGAGGCTGAAGAAGGTGGCGATGCTCAACCCTCCGACGACGACGATGCCGAGGGCGTTGCGGGTCTCGGCGCCGGCGCCGATGGCGAGCGCCAGGGGCATGACGCCGAAGATCGTGGAGATGGCGGTCATCAGGATCGGCCGGAAGCGCAGCTTTGCCGCCTCATAGGCGGCTTCCATGGCGTTCTTCCCCTGGACCTGAAGCTGGTTGGCGAACTCGACGATGAGGATGCCGTTCTTGGCCACCAGGCCGATGAGCATGATCAGACCGAAGCGTGAGAAGAGGTTGTCCGTGATCGGCATCCCGAGGAATCGACTGCTGAACAGGACGATGAGCCCGGCGGAAATCGCCATGGCGACCCCGGAAAAGATGGTGACGGGGTGGACGAACGACTCGAACTGCGCCGACAGAACGAGGAAGGTGAAAAGGAGCGCCAGGAGGAAGAGGAAGAAGGTGGCGCCGACTCCTTCGATAAAATCTCGCGCTTCGCCGTCCCAGGCGTAGCCGATCCCTGTCGGCAGAACCCGGGCGGCGGTCTCCTCCATGAAATCGACGCCGTCGCCGAGGGTGCGCCCTGCGGCCATCTGGGCGACGATCGAGACGGACCGGAAGCGGTCGAAGTGCGGATAGTTCTCGGGGATGACCGTCTCCTCGAGCTGCACCAGGCTGCTCAAGGGGACGAGTCCGCCGTTGCCGGCTCGCACGTAGATGCGTCCGAGATCGGCGGGGGTGGCCCGCTCGGCGTCCTCGACCTGGACGATGACCTCGTACTGGTCGTTGCCCCGTCGGAACTGGGTCACCTCGCGCCCCCCGAAGAGGGTTTCCAGCGTGGTGGCGACCGAGGCGATCGGCACTCCGAGGTCGGCGGCCCTGGCGCGGTCGACCGTCACGTCGAGCTGCGGCTTGTTGGGTGCAGGCTCGACCCTCGGCTGAGCGAACATGCCGCTCTCGCGCATGGCCGCAACCATCTGGTCTCCGGCCTGCTGCAGGTCGCCGAAATCGGTCCCCCGCAGGACGAATTCGATGCTTCCGCCGAGTCCCCGCCCCAGCGGGCGCACCGGCACCGGGAACGCCATGCCGCCGGTGACCTGCTGGCCATAGGCGCCGAAGAGCTCCCCGATGATCTGCTGGGTCTTGCGGCCGCGCTCCTCCCAGGGGACGAGGCCCGTGAACATCAGTCCTTCATTCCCCACGCCGGGGGTGCCGAATCCGACGGCCGAAATGCTGAAGTTTCGCTCCACCTCGGGGATGGCGAGGACGATGCGCTCCATCTCCTCGACATAGGAGCGGGTGTACTGGGGGGTCGATCCGAGGGGACCCTTGAACAGAGAGATGAAGATCCCCCGGTCCTCCTCGGGGACGAGCTCGCGCTGCAGGAAGGGGTAGAGGCTCATGCCGGCGACGGTGAAAACCAGAGCGAAGACGATCGCTTTTGCACGGTGCGCCAGAACGACCGTGAGGGCGGCGCTGTAGCGCGCATTGAGCCAGTCGAGAGCGTCCTCCATGGCGAAGTAGAGCCGGGAATGCTTCTTCTCCTTCGGGTTCTTCAGGAAGCGCGAGCAGAGCATCGGCGTAAGGGTGAGCGCGACGAAGCTCGAAACTGAGACGGCGATGGCGAGCGTGATGCCGAATTCGTAGAAGAGGCGCCCGGTCGCCCCGCGCTGGAAGGCGACGGGGAGAAAGACGGCGATGAGCGAGAGGGTCGTGGCAATGATGGCGAAAGCGACTTGACGGCTCCCCGAATAGGCGGCGGCGATCAGCTCCTCCCCCCCCTCCAGGCGCCGGTAGATGTTTTCGAGCATGACGATGGCGTCGTCGATGACGAGACCCACCGCCAGAACGAGGGCGAGCAGGGTCAGGATATTGATCGAGAAGCCGAGGGCATGCATGACGGCGAAGGAACCGATGAGCGAGACCGGCACCGCGATGAGCGGAATGAGAGTGGCGCGCAGGTTGCGCAGGAAGGCGAAGACAACGAGGATGACGAGGGAAAAGGCGAAGAAGATGGTCAGGATCACCTCGTTGATGGAGCGCTGAACGAAGAGGGAGGCGTCGTAGGCGGCGTTGACCTCGACCCCCTCGGGGAGTTGGGCGCGGATCTCGGGGATCCTCTCCTTCACGCGCTCGGCGACATCGAGGAGGTTCGATTGAGACTGGCGCACGATCCCCAGTCCCACCGTCGGGCGGCCGTTGAAGAAGGTGAGGGTGCGGTAGTCTTCGGAGCCGAGTTCGGCTCGCCCCACGTCGGCCAGGCGAACCTGGCGTCCGGCATCGGCGAAAAGGACGAGGTTGTTGAACTCCTCCTCGGTGGCCAGGTCCCCCTGCACCCGCACGGTGAACTCACGGGTCTGCGATTCGATGCGCCCCCCCGGGATCTCGACATTCTGCTCGCGCAGGGCGCGCTCGACATCGCCGGCGGTCAGCTCGTGGGCGGCCAAAAGGGTCGGGTTGAGCCAGATTCTCATGGCGTGGCGGCGCTCGCCGCCAATGATGACGTTGGCGACTCCGGGAAGGGTCTGGAGCAGGCGCTTGCCGTAGCGGTCGGCGAGCTCGGTGAGCTCGGTGCGGCTGTGGCGATCCGAGTTGATGGAGATCCAGAGGAAAGGTCGGCTATCGGCCTCGGTCTTGGAGACCGAGGGCTCCTGCACCTCCGTCGGAAGGCGGCCTCGGGCCCGGCCCACCCGGTCGCGCACGTCGTTGGCCGCCTCGTCGATGTTGCGCACCAGTTCGAACTCGATGGTGATCTGCGAGACCTGCTCGCGGGAAACCGACTTGAGAACCCGGATGCCGTCGATGGTCGAGATCTGCTCCTCGAGGGGCTCGGTCACCCGAAGCTCGACGACCTCGGCCGAAGCGCCGGGGTAGACGGTGGTGACCGAGACGACGGGAGGGTCGACGTCGGGATACTCGCGCACCGGCAGCAGATTGAAGGCCAGAAGGCCCACCAGGACGATCAGGAGGCTGATGACGGTGCAGACGATGGGGCGGCGTATCGAAAACTCTGAAAGGACCATGCTCTTCTAGTCTCTTTGCCCTGCGGATTGCGGCAGAAGGGGAGCGCCTGGGAAAAGGGGAAGGGCGCCGACGCCGGCCGATACGATCATCTGACCGGGGAACGGCTCGTCGTTTCTGGGGATGACCTGCACCACCCCGCGTTGGCGGATCCCGAGTTCGACGGGAACGAAGGCTGCCACGGAGCTCCCTTCGTTGTTGCGCACGGCAACGAGGAAATGGCCGTCGGCGCGCGAGAGGATAGCTCCCTCCGGGACGGTGAGGGCCTCGTCCACCGTGCGAAGGACGAGTTCGACATCGGCGAACATCCCCGGGCGCAGGCGCGGCGAGGGGTCTTCGACGAGAGCCTTCACCTCCGCGGCGCGGCGCTGGCGGTCGAGATGGGGGCTGATGAAATAGACGGTGCCGTGCGGGATGGACGAATCGGCCAGTTCCCGCTCAGGGAGCCGGACAAGGGCGCCGATCTCGACTTGCGGCAAAAAACGCTCGGGGACCATGAACTCGATCTTGAGACGACTTAGATCGTCGATGCGGGTCAGGACCGTGTCGGTGGTGACGACGCTCCCCGGCGATACGTTGCGCGCACCGACGACCCCGGAGAAGGGGGCGCGGATCTGCGTCATCTCCACCCGCACGTTCAACCGGGTGAATTCGGCTTCGGCGCGCTCGAAATCGGCCTGAAGGCGGTCGAGCTCCGCGCGGGAGATGAAGCGCTCGGCCATGAGATCCCTGCCGCGGGTGAGCTCCTGTCGTGCTAGGTTGACCCTCGTGCGTGCCTCGAGGAGCTGGGCGCGAAGCTCCCGGTCGTCGAGGCGGAACAGGACCTGGCCCTGCCGGACCCGGTCTCCCTCCTGAAACCGGATCTCTTCGATCCTGCCGGATATCTCCGGGCGGATTTCAGTGCTTTCGGCCGCGGCGATCGATCCGACAAGATTGACCGACTCGGACATGGGTTGGACCTGCACCTCGGCCACTTCCACCGTTCGAGGCGGCGGCCCGGTCTGTTGAGGGCCGTTGTCCCTGTCGCCGCACCCCGACAGGAGCAAAAGGGCGGACAGAGAGAGAATGAATCTGCGCATTTCGCCTCCGTAATCAAATTGACAACCTGTCAAATCTATCAGATTCATCCGATGGGGCCAAGGCTTCCTCGTTTTTTTCCTTATTCCCGGTGCGCTCCTCCGATTGCGGCGCCGGAAGTGTGCAAAAGAGGAAATGCGCTCCCCGAAGTTGACTGAGAGCTCATTGATGCTATTTTAATTCGAGCGCATTCCCCGGTGACCAGGAGATCCATGAAGACCGTTGTGCACGAGATCGCTCCCGACCTCTTCAGGCTCTCCCTCTATTTCGGGAAGGCTGATCTGCAGTTCAACCACTTTCTCTTCCTCGATGAAGAGCCGCTCCTCTATCATGCCGGTCTGCGCAGCTTCTTTCCCCTGGTGCGAAAGGGGGTGGCCGAGGTCATGGACCCGGCAAGGCTGCGCTGGATCGGCTTCAGCCACTTCGAGGCCGACGAGTGCGGGGCTCTTAACGAGTGGCTCGAGACCGCCCCCGGGGCGCTTCCGGTATGCGGCGTCATCGCTGCGGCGATCAACATCAGCGATCATGCCGACCGGCGCCCGAGGGTTCTGGCCGACGGCGAGGTCCTGACGACGGGACGGCGCCGCTTCCGTCTGCTCGAAACCCCGCAGGTCCCTCACGGATGGGACGCATCGCTTCTTTTCGAGGAGACCGGGAAAATCCTCCTCTGCTCAGATCTCTTCCTGCATCAGGGCAATGTGGAAGCGGTCTTTGACGGAGATCTCCTCGAACGCGCCCGCGAAACCCACAGACGCTTCGAGGGCGGACCCCTGCACGGAGCCTTTCCGGCGACTCCCCTGGCTCCTCCCACCCTGGAGCGCCTGGCGGGGCTCGATCCGAAGGGGCTGGCCCTCATGCACGGCTCGTACTACACCGGAGACTGCCGGACGGCCCTGCAGGGGCTGGCGGGTGCTCTCGGCCTCACGCCGTGAGGTCAAGGTCCGTGCGCCGCGGGCGTAGCTGATCAGCAGGAATGCTCTGTCTTTCACGGAGGGAAACAAAATGCGATATGAGCAGACCAGGGATGTTCTGGATCACGTCGTGAAGTTTCATCGGGAGGCCGGCGCGCTGTTTCAGCAGCTCATGGAGCATGCGAGTGACCAGCGGGTGCAGATGCTCCTCGACTACATGGTTCGTCACGAAAAGGCCCTCGAGCGCAGGATCAACGAATTCCGGTGCGATTCGTCCGAACGGGTCCTCTCCGGGTGGTTCAAGTACACGCACGACGAGGATATCTTCAAAGCGCTGCGTCTGGTCGACGCGACCGCCGACATGGATTTCGACGATGTTCTCGATCTCGCCGTGGAACTCGACGCCAAACTGATCGAACTTTACGAGGAGATGGTCGATCGGAGTCCGTCGGACGAGGTGAAGGAGATCTTCAGCTCGCTTCTGGGACAGGAGACGAGAGAAAAGAACGTGCTGGTTCGCAGCGCGCTGGGACTGAAGGACATTTGATGCAATGAAAACCATCCGCATTCGACGCGGGCTCGATCTTCCCATCGCAGGGGCGCCCGAGCAGATCATTCAGCCGGGGCTCTTCGTCAGACGCGTGGCGCTTCTCGGGGGCGACTATCCGGGGCTCAAACCGAGCATGGCCGTCACCGAGGGAGAGCGGGTGCGCGCAGGGCAACTCCTGTTCAGCGACAGACGTTTTCCGCAGGTGCGCTTCACCTCGCCGGCGAGCGGTCGGGTGAGCGCCATCCACCGCGGTCCCAAACGGGTCCTCCTTTCGGTGGAGATCGCCCTGGAAGGAGACGATGCCGAGAGTTTCGCCCGCTTTTCCGATGGGGAGATGGATCGTCTGGCCAGGGCCGATGTGACGGAGAATCTGCTCGCCTCGGGGTTGTGGACCGCCCTGCGGCGCCGGCCTTACGAGATCGTCCCCGACCCGGCCGAGACCCCCGCCGCCCTCTTCGTCACCGCCATGGACACCGATCCACTGGCCGCCGATCCGGCGCGCGTCATTGCCGAGCGCCCTCGTGAATTCGTCAACGGCCTGCGGGTCCTGGGGCGTCTGACCGACGGCCCCGTCTTTGTGTGCCAGGCGCCGGGCGCGCAGATCCCCCTCGGGGGACGCGCCGAGCCGGTCGCTTTTGCCGGACCGCATCCGGCAGGGCTCGCGGGGACGCACATCCATTTCCTCCTTCCTTCCCATGAAGAGCGCAGCGTCTGGCACATCGGCTACCAGGACGTCATCGCCGCCGGACACCTCTTCGGCGCCGGAGAACTTCTCAACGAACGGGTGGTGGCGGTGGCCGGACCGGGGGTGCGCCATCCGCGCCTCGTCCGCACCCGGCTCGGCGCTCACCTGGGCGATCTGCTCCGGGACGATTTGAAGGAGGGAGCACAGCGCATCGTGTCGGGTTCGCTCCTCAGCGGTCATACGGCGGCGGGGGAGACGGCCTTTCTCGGACGCTATCACCTGCAGGCATGTGCTCTGCCCGAAGGAGAGGAGCGAGCCCCCTTCCTCGGGTGGCTGCGGCCGGGATTCGGCGCCTTTTCGGTGCGCAACCTCTTTGCGGGGGCCCTCGACCGGCGCCGTCCGCGCCCCTTCACCACCGCCATGGGAGGGGAGAGAAGGGCGATCTATTCCATCGGCGCCTATGAACAGGTCCTCCCCCACGATCTCCCGGCGACCTACCTGCTGCGGGCGATCGCATCGGGAGACACCGAGGAGGCGCGCGCTCTGGGGTGCCTGGAACTTGCCGAGGAGGACCTGGCGCTGTGCAGCTTCGTCTGCCCCGGCAAAAACGACTTCGCCCCGATGCTGCGGGCCGTTCTGGACGAAATCGAGAAGGAGGGTTGATGGCCGCGCCGAAACGGGACCGGCTGGCTCCCATAAAACGCGCCCTGAGAGGATACTGGCGCCCTGCGCCCGGAGTCAGCGCCGGCGCTCCGCATGTGCGCGATGCGCTCCACCTCAAGCGGATCTTCCTGGTCGTGATCGCGGCCCTGCTGCCCTGCGTCATCTTCGGGATGTGGAACACGGGGTACCAGATTCATCTGGCGATGCGGGAGGCGGGGCTCGAAGAACTCTTCTCCTGGCGCGGCGAACTCTTCCGCTCTCTGGGCGCGGTGCACGATCCGGCAAGTACGGGTGCCAACTTTCTTCTGGGCGCCATCCACTTCATCCCTCTTCTCCTCGTTATCGGCGCCGCGGCTTTTTTCTGGGAAGCGCTCTTCGCCGCAGTGCGCGGACTCGAGATGAACGAGGGGTGGGGGGTGACGACACTGCTCCTGGCGCTGATTCTCCCCCCCGCCATCCCACTGTGGCAGGCGGCGCTGGGGGCGAGTTTCGGCATCATCATCGCCAAGGAGATCTTCGGCGGCACGGGGCGCAACTTCATGAACCCTGCCCTCGTCGCCTACGCCTTCCTCTTTTTCGCCTATCCGGGGGGATTCACCGCAGGCGATTCGTATGTGCCGGCGGACGGCATCACCAGCGCGACGCCTCTGGCCCTTGCGGCCACGGGTGGGCTCGAAAACGTGCAGGAGTCCTTTACCTGGGCGCAGGCCTTTCTCGGGACGATCCCCGGCGCGCCGGGCGAGACGTCCGCACTTGCCTGTCTCGTCGGGGCGGCGCTTCTGCTCTTCACGGGGATCGCCTCCTGGCGCACCATGGCCGCGGTTCTTCTCGGCGCCCTCTCTCTCTCGAGTCTGCTCTACTACGCCGGCAGCGCCGCCAACCTTCTCTTTTCCGTTCCCCCGCACTGGCACCTGGTCCTGGGAAGCCTTGCCTTCGGTCTCGTCTTCATGGCGACCGACCCGGTCTCCTCGGCCCTGACCCACACGGGCAAGTGGTGTTACGGCATTCTCGTCGGCGCCATGATCATCCTGGTGCGGGTGATCAACCCCGCGTTTCCCGAAGGGACGATGCTCGCCATCCTCTTCGGCAACGTTCTGGCCCCGGTGATCGACCGGTTCGTTCTCAAGGCGCAGATCCGGCGCAGGAGGCTCCGTTATGGCCGGTGAATCGACGAGGAGGACATTCCTCGTGGCGTTTCTCGTCTGTTTCGTCTGTTCCCTGCTCGTTTCGGGGTCCGCCATCGGGCTGCGCGCCATCCAGGAGCGCGAGGTGCTCACGATCCACTATCGCAATGTCCTGTCGGTCACCGGCCTTCTGGCGCCGGGGGTGGACGTGGTCGAACTCTGGCACGAGGTGGTCGACCCCAGGCTGGTCGACCTCGACACGGGGGAGTACAGCGACGCCTTCGACCCGGCAACATTCGATCCCCGCAGGGCCGCCGCCGACCCGGCGCTGGCCCGCCCCATCCCTGCGCAGGTCGATCTGGCCGGGATCCGCACCCGCACCCGCATTGCTCCGGTCTACTTCATCCGTCAAGAAGGGGAGGTGGTCCAGGTGGTGCTGCCGGTGCACGGCCGGGGTCTGTGGTCGACCCTCTACGGCTACATCTCTCTCGCAGCCGATCTGACCACCATTGCAGGCTTCGGTTTTTACGAGCACGCCGAAACCCCGGGACTCGGCGGCGAGATCGACAATCGCCAGTGGCTCGCACAGTGGCCCGGGAAAGAGGCCTTCGATCCCGAAGGGCAGCCGCGCATCGAGGTGATCCGGGGACGGGTCGATGCAGCCAGCCCCTACGCCCGTTTTCAGGTCGACGGGATCTCGGGGGCGACGGTGACCGCCCGGGGGGTGACCAATCTTCTGCACTACTGGCTCGGGGAGGACGCCTTCGGTCCCTTCCTCCAGAGGCTTCGTACGGAGGGCTTCGATGACTGACATCCGCTCGACCCTTTTCGGACCGGTCTTCAACAACAACCCCATCGCGCTGCAGATCCTCGGCATCTGCAGCGCCCTCGCGGTGACGACCCGCCTGGAGTCGGCCTTCGTCATGTCGCTGGCGGTGATTTTCGTGGCGGCCTTCGCCGGCGGATCGGTGGCCCTGATCCGCCTCTACATTCCGGAGAGCATCCGCCTCATCGTGCAGATGACGATCATCGCCTCATTGGTGATCGTCGTCGACCAGGTCATTCAGGCAGTCTCTCCGACGATCAGCCGGCAGCTTTCGGTCTTTGTCGGGCTGATCATCACCAACTGCATCGTCCTCGGACGCGCCGAAGCCTACGCCATGAAGAATTCGGTGGGGAGGAGCTTTCTCGACGGCATCGGAAACGGTCTCGGCTACAGCCTGGTGCTGCTGCTGGTGGCAACGCTGCGTGAACTCTTCGGGTCGGGGACCGTCTTCGGGACGTCGGTCCTGCCGCTGACGCAGGCTGGCGGGTGGTACGAGACCAACGGTCTGATGCTTTTGCCGCCGAGCGCCTTTTTCATCATCGGCCTGCTGATCTGGGCGCTGCGCGTCTGGAAGAGGGACCAGATCGAGGTGGAGGAATGAGATGCTCGAATACTATCTGAGCATTTTCGTCCGAGCCGTCTTCGTCGAGAACATGGCCCTCGCCTTCTTCCTCGGGATGTGCACCTTTCTGGCCGTCTCGAAAAAGGTCGACACCGCCCTGGGGCTCGGGATCGCGGTCATCGTCGTGCAGACGATCACCGTGCCGATCAACAACCTCATCTTCCGCTACCTGCTGCGCGAGGGGGGACTTGCCTGGGCGGGGCTCAACGTCGATCTGACCTTTCTCGGGCTGATCTCCTACATCGGCGTCATCGCCGCCATGGTGCAGATCCTCGAGATGGTTCTCGACAAGCATGTGCCGCGTCTCTATGCGGCCCTCGGCGTCTTTTTGCCGCTGATCACGGTGAACTGCATGATCCTCGGGGGCTCCCTCTTCATGGTCGAGCGCGAGTACGGCCTCGGTGAGAGCATCGTCTTCGGCCTCGGCAGCGGCACGGGATGGGCCATCGCCATCACCGCTCTTGCCGGCATCCGCACCCGCCTCAAGTACAGCAACATCCCCGAGGGACTGAGGGGGCTGGGGATGACCTTCATCGTCGTGGGGCTCATGTCGATGGCGTTCATGGCCTTCTCGGGGATCCAGCTTTAGCGGCTGATGAAAAACGCCCATCTGCGGCGTTGCCTTCATCCTTCGTCAACGACGTACCTTCCAGGTACGCCTTATTCCGAAGGATTTCAGGCTCCTTGCATCTGGGCATTTTTGATCAGCCTGAGAAAAAAATAGGAACAGCTTCTCCGAACCGACGGCTTTTGCGAAAGATCATCGCTTATGCTCGAAATCATCCTGGGCGTATCGCTTTTCACCGCCATTATCCTGCTGCTGGTCGCCCTTATCGTGACGGCGCGTTATTTTCTCGTGCCGCGCGGCAAGGTGACGATCACCATCAACGACGATCCGGAAAAGGCGATCACGGTCCGCCCCGGCGGAAAACTCCTTCAGACGCTGGGCGCCAACGGCATCTATCTACCCTCGGCGTGCGGCGGCGGGGGAACGTGCGGACAGTGCCGGGTGACGATCACAGAGGGGGGCGGGGTGATCCTCCCCACCGAGACCGGGCACATCAACCGTCGGGAGGCAAGGGAAGGGCAGCGCCTGTCCTGCCAGGTCGGGGTCAAGGAGGACCTGAGCATCGAGCTCCCCGCCGAGATCTTCGAGATCCGAAAATGGCAGTGCACCGTGCGCTCCAACGGCAACGTGGCGAGCTTCATCAAGGAGCTGGTGCTCGAGCTCCCGCCCGGCGAATCGGTCGATTTTCGCGCCGGGGGCTACATCCAGATCGAGGCCTCCCCTCACGAACTGAGCTATCGCGATTTCGACATCGACGAGAGGTTCCGCGCCGACTGGGACCGCTTCAACATCTGGCAGTACCGCTCGGTGGTGAAGGAGCCGGTCCAGCGCGCCTACTCGATGGCCAATCACCCGGGCGAGAAGGGGGTGATCAAGCTCAACGTGCGCATCGCCACTCCTCCGCCCCATCATCCGGAAGTCCCGCCCGGCAAGATGTCGTCGTACATCTTCGGCCTCAAGCCCGGCGATCCGGTCACCATATCGGGTCCATACGGCGATTTCTACGCCCGCGACACCGGAGCGGAGATGATCTTCATCGGCGGCGGCGCGGGCATGGCGCCGCTGCGTTCCATTATTTTCGATCAACTGCTGCGGGTGAAGACGCGGCGCAGGATCTCCTACTGGTACGGGGCGCGCAGCCTGAAGGAGCTCTTCTATGACGAGGATTTCAAGAAGCTGGAGGCGGAGCACGACAATTTTTCCTGGCATGTTGCGCTCTCCGAGCCGCTCCCCGAGGACGACTGGAAAGGTTCGACCGGTTTCATCCACCAGGTCCTCTACAGGGAGTACCTGGAAAAGCATCCCGCCCCCGAAGAATGCGAGTATTACCTGTGCGGCCCCCCCATGCTTCTGATCGCCGCGCGCGACATGCTCGAGAATCTCGGCGTCGAGCCCGAAAGCATCTTCTATGACGATTTCGGCGCCTGAAATGATCACCTTTGTTGCCGCGCTGATCGTCTTTCTTCTGGCCTTCAGTGCGCTGGCCGTCGGCCTCTTCTTTCGCCGTCCCCCCCTGAGACGAAACTGCGGCCATCCCGTCGAGTGCCGCTGCGCCTCCGAAGGGAAGGAGCGCAGCGAGTTCTGCGTCGAGGGTTCCGGTCCGGCCGGCGACCGCTGCAGGAAGTAGGGCGGTGAGGACGGCCCGCGGACCTCTTGTCCTCGCGATTCTTCTCGCGGTCGCCTTCATCCTCGGCCGGACGGGAGTGCTCGACTGGGAGGAGATCCATACACAGATCGAACCGGTCACCGGGAGGTGGTGGAGCATTCCGCTTCTGATCGCGCTGCAGGCCGTCTTCTACGCCCTGGCGCTCCCTGGGTCGGCGTTCCTGATCGTCGTTCCCGTCTTCTATTCCCCGATCGTCTCCACCCCCATCGTCGTGGCCGGCGGAGTCATGGGGGCTCTGCTTGGATACGCCTTGGCGCGGCGTATGGGGGAAGACTGGCGGAATAAGGTAGAGAAGCGCCGGACATTCAAGCTGCTCAAGCGCAACAGCGATTTTCTGGCCCTGTGCGCCATGCGTGTTCTACCGGGTTTTCCCCACTCCGTCATCAATTACGGAAGCGGTCTGCTTAGCATACCGCCGAAGGTGTTCGGCCTGGCGGCCGCTGCCGGTTTCGCGGCAAAAGGGTATCTCTATGCCGTTCTGGTCCATGGAGCCGTGCAGGCGCAAGATCTTGAAGACTACATCCGGCTCGAGTCGATCTGGCCTCTCATCGTCCTTGCAGCTCTTCTTGTGGGGGGGCGTATGCTGCGCCGCCGCTGGTCCGGCGAGGAATGAGGGGGGCGCGAAAATTTGACATCCGCACGAAGAACAGGGTAAGAAGAAGAGAGTGCAACGGAAGGAGCGGATAATGAAACATAGACGCGAACGAGGGATCTGCCTTCTGCTTCTGGCGGGGATCTTCTTTCTTGTCGCCGCCGGCGCAGTTCAGCCGCCTTCGACCCAGGCCAGATCCTCTCCGGCGGTCGAAATCTATACGACAAGCTGGTGTACGGCCTGCAGGCAGGCGGTGGCCTATCTGCGAACCAAGGGGGTTCCTTTTACCGAATACGACGTAGAGAAAGACTCCGACGCCGCCCGCCGGTGGCGTTCCATCGCCCCCAACGGCGGCGTTCCGGTGGCGGTTATCGGAGACCAGGTGGTGCGGGGGTTTTCCCGGGAGGCGTATGACAGGGCGCTCGAGAGAAGGCGTTGACTCCCCTCCCGATCAGATGCCCTCTCGGGCCACAGAACCTTACAGACGCTGCGGATCTTCCGCAGCGTTTTTTTTATCCCCGGCGGGCAAAGGGGAGGAACTTGAGCCGAGAAGCTCGAGAAAGGCCAGGGCAAGGGGAGTGAGCTGACGGTTTCGTCGGTGAACCAGGTAGAAGGGGCGGCGTATGCCGAGGCCCTCGACGGCGACGGTGGCGAGGGCGCCCCGGTGCAGATCTTCAGCCATGGCCAGGGAGGAGATGAATGAAATCCCGAGCCGCCCTCTGACGCACTGCCGCACTGCCTCATTGCTCCCCATCGTCGCCACCACGCAAAGCCGGGCGGGATCGAAGCCGGAGGACTGAAGGGCCTTCTCCAGGGCCAACCGCGTGCCGGACCCCTGTTCGCGAAGAATAAAAGGTTCAGAGCAGAGCTCTTCCAGGCGGACGCCGCTGCGGCCGGCCCACCTGTGTTCGGGCCAGATCGCCAGAAGAAGTTCGTCGCCGGCGATTTCACGCAACTCAAGGGTGGTTTCCTTTGCGGGGGCGCCTACGAGACCGAGTTCGCACGTCCCTTCGATAATGTCCTGGACGACGCGGCCGCTCCCCGCGATGCGCAGGGTGATGCGCGCCGAGGGATAGCGAAGGTGAAAGGTCTCGATGAAGCCGGGAAGGAGATACGCCCCGGGGATAGTGCTTGCCCCCAGAACGAGATTCCCTGCGAGGTTGCCGCGAAACTTCTCGATGCTCTGCTGGGCCTCGTCACGCAGTGCGATGATGCGGCGCGCATAATCGAAGAGGATCGCCCCGGCCGGGGTAGGGAGAACCTCGCGGCCGAGACGATCGAGAAGTTTTTCACCGACCCATTCTTCGAGAGAGCGGATGTGTTCGCTGACGGTCGGCTGGGAAAGAAAGACGGCGTCGGCGGCCCGTGAGAAACTCTTCAACTCCACGACGCGGCAGAACACTTCAAGTCGGCGAAAATCCACTTGGTCAGCCCTTTGGAGGCAGGGTCAGGTCGCTCTGCCCCGCGGGTTCCGGTTTCCTTGCGCTCCAGCGGGTCGCAAGACGCACCAACCCGAGAACCCCGATGACGGCAAAAAAGAAGCCGCGGTAGCGTGGGGGCTCCATCCCTTCGCTGAAGAAAAGGACGTCATGCGGGATATCCATCTGGACGGCTTCCGCGATCTGCATCAGTTTGTTCCGGTTCCCCGTAGTGACCCGTCCGGTGAGGTGCATGGCCGTGACGTCCTTGCGGGCACGGAAAAGCTGTTCGTTCTCCCGCAGGAAGAGGGCCTGGTCGAAGGCGGAGCTGAATCCGAAATGGTAGGTGTGAAAAAGCTCGAGCAGTCGCGGGTCGCGTGTTTCGAGCAAGACCTGGAACGGACCGCCTGGCTCGGACTGCAGGGGAATGAGCAGGCCGTCGAGTTCGATCGTTCCGGATGTCGAGATGGCGCGCGTCAGGTCGATGTGCCCCCCGGTGATGTGAAGCCACGCCTGGGGAGGACCTTCGAACTCGAGGCTTTGGATGGAGACGGTCTGCGGAGAGCGGTTGTTGAGCAGGAACGAGATGTCGGTCCAGCCGAGCCAGACCAGCAGAAGACAGATGGCCAGAAAGGTGAAGCGGAAGCGGTTCATATTCTGAATCCTTGAGCAGGCGCATGAAAGTGGGGGCAGTCGCCGTAAAAAATGGGGGCCGCCCGCAGGCGGCCCCCATTATGGCAGAGATGACGAAAGTGCTGCAACCTCAAGCTTCGGCGGCTTCGGCCTCGGCTTCGGGAACTTCGACGCGCTTGGTCATCAGGGAGACGACAACCAGGGCGATGAAGGAGAGCGGGATCGAGATCAGGGCGGGGCTGTTGAAAGCGATCGGAGCCTGCTCCGGAAGGAGGCCGTAGCGCACGAACATGTCCGGCGAAAGAAGGATCAGGCCCATGGCCGAGGTGAGGCCGACGAGGATCGAGGCTGCGACCCCCTGGGCTGTTGTCTTCTTCCAGAACAGGAGCATGATGATCGCCGGCAGGTTGGCCGAGGCGGCCAGGGCGAAAGCCCACCCGACGAGGAACGAGACGTTCATTCCTTCGAAGACGATGCCGAGGTAGATGGCGATCAGGCCGACGCTGACGGCGGCGAGTTTTCCTGCCAGAACCTTCCCCTTGTCCGACATGCGCATGCCGAAGAAGTTGTCCATCAGGTCATGGGCGACGGCGCCCGAGGCGGCGACGATGAGGCCGCTGACCGTGCCGAGTACGGTGGCGAAGGCGATGGAGGAGATGATGGCGAAGAGTATGACGCCGAAAGAAAGTGCCAGCAGCGGCGCAGACATGTTGTTGTCCATGATGTTGATGACGCCGTTGGTCATCGCCCCCAGACCCATGAAGAGGGTCAGGATATAGAAGAAGCCGATGGCTGCGATGGCGACCAGCGTCGATTTGCGGGCGGCCGCCTGGCTCGGAACCGTGTAGTAGCGGATCAGGATGTGGGGCAGGGCCGCCGTACCGCAGAACAGGGCAAGCATCAGGGAGATGAAATTGAACTTCTCGGTCGCCGTGGCGTTTTCCACCTTGAGCCGCAGTCCCGGGCGCAGGACGAGGCTTCCCGGGGTGGGCTTCTGGTAGTAGATGGTCAGCATGGCGTCGCCGTCACGCACCATCCGGGTTCCCCACAGCACCATGGTGCTGTCCTGCAGCGTGCGCAGGTAGGCCAGGGGGCCGACGGGGCCGGTCTGGATCACCGACTCGCCGTTCAGGTTGAGCTCCTTCATGTGGCCGACGGGGAAAAACTTCCCTTCTTCCGCAGGAGCGCCGTTATAGAGGCGGGTTCCGTTGGGGAGGGTGGCGGTATAGAGGGTCTCCTCGAGGATCAGTCCCCCCTGAGCGTCCTGGGTCATGTGCCAGATCCTCTCCTCGCCGTTGCGGGCGAGGCGGATGAAGCCGGCTTCGCCCAGCGCGGAGTTGCGCCAGTCGGGGGCGAAGGTGTAGCTCGGATCGGAGAGCTGCAAGGCGCCATCGGCGGCGATGCTGGCCTGGATCGTCTGGAAGTCGTGGTAGGGACGCTTGCCGTCGTGATCGGGGGAGGTGCTCAGGCCGCGCATGAGGACCATGGCAACGAGAACGGTGGAGAAGATCAGGAGCATTCCGCCCTTGAGGAACTGGACCATCGTCGTGGAGGCCATCCCCGCCGTGGCGACGATGAGGGTGACGACCACCCCGACGATGATGACTCCGGCCGCATGGGGGAGCCCGAGCAGGGGAGTGACCAGGGTGCCTGCGCCGACCATCTGCGGGATCAGGTAGAAGATCGAGATGACGAGGGTGCTGATGGCGGCCATCAACTGAATGCTCTTGGAGTTGAACTTGGAATCGAGGGCGTCGGTGAAGGTGTACTTGCCGAGGCGCTTCATCGGTTCGGCCACCAGGAAGAGGGCGACCATCCAGCCTGCCAGATACCCGACGGCGTACATCCATCCGTCGTAGCCGGCGGTTGCGATCATGCCGCAGATCCCCAGGAAAGAAGCGGCCGAGAGGTAGTCGCCGGCAAAGGCGATGCCGTTGGTGAACCAGTGGACGTTGCCGCCGGCGGCATAGTATCCGGCCGACGAGGTGGTGCGGCGTCCGAGGTAGAACGAGCCGCCGAGAACCGCTGCGACGAAAATACAAAACAGTGCGATAGCCAGGGGCGATTGTGCGTATATCATGGTATCCCCCTTACTTGTTCAGCCGCTTCTCGGCGGCAGTGCAGAAGTGATTGTAGACAAGCGCCAGAACGAAGGCGAAGACGATCAGGCCAATGCCGTAGAGCGTCGCCACATTCAGACCGCCGAAAGTGACCCCCATCCAGGTCGGCTTGACGGCGTTGATCCCCACGTAACCGATGTACGCCAGGGTGTAGACGAAGAACATGCTGATGCCGATGCGGGTCTTGTACGCAGAGGCGTTGTCCTTCCCGAGTTTGACTGCTGGTCCGTGTCCCATGATCTTACTCCTTTGACTTTGGGCTCTCTCACCAATAAGTGCGCTCATGCGCACGCAAAAAAACGCAACATACTCCGCATTGCGGTTGCACGCGATTCATGGTCCCTGCGCTCGTCACCTCCTCAGGTGTCGTGGGGAGTCTTGTCAATTGCAGTTTTCAATTATTGTCACATGGCCAGTCTGGGAATAGGTATTAAATTGGTAATAATTGCCTTATCATGGTCAAATATTTTCGCCATATAATATGCTGTTCTATGTGGGTGTCAATATAAATTATTTGTCAAACCCGTTGTTTCGCTGTATGAAATTTGGCCATCTTGACCGAATTCCATTGCGTTTACGCAATGATAAAAAAACACGAGGGGAACAATAAAATTTTGTTTTATCTGATGGGGTAATTCATTCCCTATGTGGGATTTCATCCTCGAAATTCCTCTGCTTTTCCGGTGGCCTCCGGCACTTCTGATGTGCTAGCTTTCCCACATGAAACTCAAAGTGATCCTTGACAAAGTTCTGCAGGAGCGCGGAGCGGCCTTCCTTGCCAACGATCCCCTGTCATTTCCTCGCCGGTATCGCGATCCGGCCGACCGGGAAGCGGCCGCCGTGCTCTGTGCCGTCCTTGCGTACGGCCGTGTGGCGTCGATCCAGCAGAGTCTTGAAGATCTGCTTCGCCGCATGCCCGAGGGGCCTGCGCTCTTCATTCGCAGGTTCGATCCGCGCCGTGACGTGCGCCGCCTTGCCGGGTTCAGGCACCGCTTCAACACCGGCGAGGATATCAGCGCGCTGTGCTGGGCGATACGGTGCGCCATCGAAACGGCCGGAAGCCTCGAGGACTTCTTTCTTCAGGGAGACGATCCCGGTGAGCCGGATATCGGTCTGGCGCTGAGCGCCTTCTCCTCCCGTCTTCTACAGACCGACCTGTCCCCCCTGTTCGGTCCGCGTCGAAGGCCCGACGGCTTTGCGTATCTTCTGCCGAGTCCGTCCGGGGGGAGTGCCTGCAAGCGCCTGTGCATGTTCCTGCGATGGGTCTGTCGTCCCGACGACGGCATCGATCTCGGCTTATGGCAAGGTGTATCTCCGGCGCGTCTTGTTCTCCCTCTCGACACCCATACCGCTCGCATCTCCGTGCTGCTGGGGCTCGTGCAGAGAAAAAGCCCTGGGTGGAAAATGGCCCTGGAGGCGACCGAAAGCCTGCGACGACTCGATCCGAAAGACCCGGTGCGCTACGATTTCGCCTTGTCGCACCTGGGGATCAGCGAAGGGTGTACGGGGAAGAAGGGAGCGTGGTGCAAGGAGTGTGCGGTGCGGGGGAGGTGCAGGAGTTAGTAGTTGGGAGTTGGGAGCAAGAGCAAGAGGCCGGCGGAGTGCCTGAAGCCCTCCTTTCTCACAGATTGATGCGCTTTTTTTTGCACCAGGCGCGGATGACCGTTTCGGCCTGATTGATGCGGATGAGCTTCATGTTTTTGGCTTTGGTCGCCATGACGTCTTCCGCCGGGATCTGTTCCTGGCGCAGATCGCGTGCCACTACCGAGAGATTCGCAAGGATGGTTTTCAGATCGGCGGGGGAGTAGGGGCGCAGCAGAGGGGGCGACAGGCTCATGAAGCCGTCTGCGATGTCCTGGGCCATCTTCTTGGGACTTCCGGAAATCGGCATGAGATGCTCCTCAATTCAGGACCTGCGGTTGCCCGACTCCGACCTCTGCGAGACTGTGGTAAAGATTACGGGATTATGATCGAAAGGGGAGTGAAATGCACTATAAAGTTGTTGAAACGAGCACCGTCACCGATGAAAGTCTGGAAGAGATTCTGAACGACTGGACCGCCCGCGGCTGGCGTCTGGAGGGAATCCAGTTCGCCATGCGCGAGGCGAGCCGTCGCCCCGCCATGGCCTTCGTAGTTTTCATCCGGGAGGAGTGACGCTCAGTCGTTCCAGTTCTCCACGTCCCGGTAGGAGATCGTCTTGCGTGGGTCCGAGGAAGGGGAGGCGCCGCACGCCTGACACACAGGCTCTCCCCTGGACTCTTCTTCAGTCGGATCTTCGTAGCTGAGTTCGAGCGGTTTCCCGGTGCACCGGCAGTACCAGATACGATAGACGTCCATCCTCTCTCCTCCCGTTATATGCCCCTAACACCAAGTATGACAGGGAAAGGGGGGGAGGCAACAGCCAACTCCCAACTCCCAACTCCCGCTTTCTAGTACTCCAACCCCGTTTTTTTCCTGACCTTGCGCATCACTTTACGGGCGGCATGCCGGGCCTTTTCCGCGCCCTGGGCCAGCATGCGGCGCAGCCCTTCAGGGTCGGCAAGGAGTTCTCTTCGCCGTTCGGCGTAAGGGGCGAAATAATCCCGGATCTTGACAAAGAGCTCCTCCTTCACTTCCCCGTATCCCATTCCTCCGGCCAGGTAGCGTCGGCGCAGCGCCTCCGTCCGTTCCTTGTCCAGAAAAAGGCGGTAGATCTGGAAGACGTTGCACTTGTCGGGATCTTTGGGCTCCTCCACCGGCGTGGGATCGGTGACGATGCGCATCACCTGTTTGCGAAGCGCTTTCTCTTCGGTGAACAGATCGATGGTGTTGCCGTAGCTCTTGCTCATCTTCTGCCCGTCGAGGCCGGGGACGGTGGCGACTTCCTCGTCGATCTCCGGTTCGGGGACGGTGAAGACGTCTCCGTACACGTTGTTGAATTTGATGGCGATATCTCGCGCCACCTCCAGATGCTGCTTCTGGTCTTTGCCAACCGGGACTCGGTCGCTCTGAAAGATGAGGATGTCGGCTGTCATCAGCACCGGATAGGCGAAGAGGCCGTGGTTGGGAGCGATCCCGCGGGCGGTCTTGTCCTTGTAGCTGTGGCAGCGCTCGAGCAGCCCCATGGGGGTGAAGTTGGAGAGGATCCACGAGAGTTCCTGAACCTCGGGCAGATCCGACTGCACCCAGAAGGTGCTCTTTTCCGGGTCCATTCCGAGCGCCAGGAAGTTGGCCGCCGCTTCGATGGTCCCGCGGGCGAGCGCCTTGCCGTCGCTCAGCGAGGTCATGGCATGGTAGTTGGCGATGAAGCAGAACAGATCTTCGTTCTCCTGGTAGTCGATCATCTTCTTCATCATGCCGAAATAGTTCCCCAGGTGCAGGGAGCCGGAGGGCTGAATGCCCGAGAGGACGCGCATGGAAAAATGCTCCTTCTTGGTATCGTCAGAAAAGGAAAAAAGCCGCGGTCACAAGGGGCCGCGGCTTCTCTTCGTTCGTCTGCCGCGGACCGTGCGGGCCGCGGCGCAATCGGGCAATCAGGAGCGCGCGGACCTCGTGTTCAGGGTCCAGCGCCACCAGAGGCGAATCATTTCGGTTTTTTCAGGATAGCGGCTCATGGGGAAATAAACTAGCAGTTTCCGGTGACAGGCGTCAATGGGGAAAAACATGAGCCATCGACAGGTTTGCTCTCATGCCCGGTTATTGCCCCCCATCATCGCGGCGAACTGCAGAAGCTGCTGAATGTCGACGCCGCTTTCCTTGAGCAGTCCGGTGAAGACGGGGAAGAGCTGCATGAGAAAGGCGGGGTCCTGCATCCCCTCGCGAGCCAGATCGGGAAGGGTTTCGAGGATGAAGGCCTTCTTCTCCTCGGCGGAGAGGGCCAGGACGGCGGACTTGAGTTCTTCAGTGGTCATTTGGCATTTCCCTTCTTCGTTGGATAGGGTTTCTCAAAAATTCAAAATCTACCACCCAGACGCCAAGA
Organism: Desulfuromonadales bacterium; assembly: GCA_029289095.1. GTDB lineage: Bacteria > Desulfobacterota > Desulfuromonadia > Desulfuromonadales > JACZKF01 > JARFUG01. Next base: position 24,944 of record JARFUG010000010.1, on the reverse strand, counting down.
CACAAAGAGAGCCCATGATCCTTGCAGAGCTTTTCTTGGTGTGCTTGGCGCCTCGGTGGTGAAAGGTTTTTTGAGTGCATCAATTTTGGTTGGGGAGAAATCTAATCGCTCGGCGCAGTGATGTCAACCGCAGAGTCCTTCATTCCTGGAGAAGAGCCGCAAGGGAGGCGCAGATCTTGTCGCGGGTCATGAGCATCTGCGCCTCGTCGGCGTAGGGGCGGCGCGGCCAGAAAAATCCTTTGAGGCCGTCGCCGCGGCGGCGAGGGACGATGTGCACATGCAGGTGGGGGACGCTCTGGCTGACGCGGTTGTTGATGCCGATGAAGGAGCCCTCGGCCCCCATCGCCTCCTCGACGGCCCGGGCGAGGAGGCAGACATTGGCGAACAGAGCGGCGACAAGCTCGGGGGGCAGGTCGGGCAGGGTGGGGTGATGGGCTCTTGGGATCAGCAGGCAGTGCCCGGCGAACAGTGGGCGACGGTCGAGAAAGGCCAGGGAGTTCTCGTCCTCGAAGACGATCGCCGCCGGGAGCTCCCCGGCGGTGATGCGGCAGAATGTGCAGGCGGCTTCAGGTTCGCTCAGTATGTTCATCGGCTTCGAACGCCACCCGGTACACTTCGTCATAGTCGCGCACGAAGTGTACGGCGAGCCCCTCCTTGAGGTAGTCGGGGAGCTCTTCGTAATCCTTGCGGTTTCCTTCGGGGAAGAGGAGGGTCTGCAACCCGGCGCGGCGGGCGGCGATCGTCTTTTCCTTCACCCCGCCGATGGGCAGGACGCGGCCGGTGAGGGTGAGCTCCCCCGTCATCCCCAGCTTCTTGAGGACGGGCCTTTCGGTGAGCATGGACAGAAGCGCCGTTGCCATGGTGATTCCCGCCGACGGGCCGTCCTTGGGGGTGGCGCCGGCGGGGACGTGGAGGTGGACGAAGCGGGTGTCGAAGTAGTCGGCCGGGGCGCCGTAGCGCTCCAGGTGCGCCATGACGTACGAGTAGGCGATGTCCGAGCTCTCGATCATGACGTTGCCGAGTTGCCCCGTCTGCTTGAACCCCTTGCTTTTGCTCGGCATGGCGGTCGCCTCGATCTGCAGCGTCGCCCCTCCCATGCTCGTCCATGCGAGACCTGTCACGACCCCGGGAACCCCTTCGAAGACCTCCTCCTCCTGGAAAAGGGGCTTGCCGAGGAATTTCTCCAGATCTTTTTTCCCGATGGTGATGCCGTCGGTGCGCCCCCTGGCGAACTCCATCGCCGCCTTGCGCATGATCTTCTTGATGCGGTTCTCCAGCCCTCGCACACCGGCCTCCCGCGCATAGCCGTCGATGAGAGTGCGCAGGGCGTCGCGGCGGATCGTGACCTGCCCCTTCTTGAGCCCGTGAGCCTCCAGCGCCTTGGGGATGAGATAGCGCCGGGCGATCTCCACCTTTTCATCGAGAATGTACCCCGAGAGGCGGATGACCTCCATGCGGTCGAGTAGCGGCGCGGGGATCGTATCGAGCTGGTTCGCCGTGGCGACGAACAGGACGTGAGAGAGATCGAAGGGGACGTCGAGGTAGTGGTCGCGAAAGGAGCCGTTTTGCTCCGGATCAAGGACCTCCAGCAGCGCCGAGGCAGGGTCGCCGTGGAAGCTGGCGCCGATCTTGTCGATTTCGTCGAGCATCAGGACGGGGTTTGCCGTGCCGGCCCCCTTCATCGCCTGGATGAACTTGCCGGGCATCGCCCCGATGTAGGTGCGCCGATGCCCCTTGATCTCCGCCTCGTCGCGCATCCCTCCCAGGGAGAAACGGTAGAAGCGCCGCCCGATCGCTGTCGCAATGCTGTGCCCGATGGAGGTCTTGCCGACGCCGGGGGGGCCGACGAGGCAGAGGATGGAGCCGGAGATGTCTCCCTTCATCTTGCCCACGGCGATGAATTCGAGGATGCGCTCCTTGACGTCCTCGAGACCGTAGTGGTCGCGGTCGAGGACGCGCCGGGCGCGATCGATGTTGAAGGTGTCCCTGCTGTTCTTCCCCCAGGGGAGAATCGTCAGCCAGTCGAGATAGTTGCGGGTGACGGTGTACTCGGGAGAGCTCGGCTCGATCATGCGGAACTTGTCGAGCTCTTCCTCCACCGCCCGCTGCGCCGCTTCGTTGAGCTTGAGCGATTGCAGACGCTCCTCAAAGCGCTCGATCTCCGCCGTCTTCCCTTCTTTTTCCAGCCCCAGTTCCTTCTTGATCGCCTTGAGCTGCTCCTTAAGGAAGAACTCGCGCTGCTGGGCGCTGATCTTCTCCTCGATCTGCTTGCTGATGCGCGTCTGCAGGCGCGAGACTTCCAACTCTTTTTTCAGCAGCACCAGGACGCGATCGATGCGCTTTCGTACTTCGAAAGTCTGCAGAATCTGCTGCAGCTCCTGCCCGTCGGCGCTGGTGAGATTGGCGGCAAAATCGGCCAGACGTCCAGGGTCGTCCATGCTCGAGCGCGTGAGAAAGAGCTTGATCTCCTCGGAATAGAGCGGATTGATCTGCACCAGTTCCTTCAGGGCGGAAATGATCGCCATCGAGTAGGCCTTGAGCTCGGGATTGACCGAGAGCTCCGGTGCATAGTGGTAACGCACGTCGGCGTAAAGCCCACGGTCGGTGTGGATCAGGTGATCGATGGTGAACCGCTCGAGACAGTTGATGAGGAAATTGGCGTTCTCCTCATCCATGTGGGCGATCTTCAGGATCTTCCCGACCACCCCAATTCTGTGGAGGTTCTCCGGACCGTCGTCGGCTTCCAGATCCCGGACCATGACCATGCCGAGGGCCTGCGAGGGCGTTTCCATGGCGCGCCGAATCGCCGCGACCCGTTCGTGTCCGCTGACCGACATCGGGATGAGAATGCCGGGAAAGGCAGGTCGGGGACGCAGAGGAAGAATGGGGAGAGAGGGGGGGAGGATTTCCGAGGCGACAACGAGGCCCTCGGCCTGCTCCTCCTCCGATGCCGTTCCGGAGACGCTCTCCGCGTCTGCGATATTTTCAGAAGTTTCGCTCATGTAGAAATCTCCTTCGGGTCCGTATCGGTGGAAAATTAATCATCTGGATGCGGATTGTCAACATGCCGGACGAAAGAAGGAAGGCGGAAATCAGAAACGGGTGTGAAGGGCGAGGTGAAAGACGACGTCGGGGGCGGAGTAGACGACAAGATCCTCGACGATGGCCAGTTCGAGGGTCGTATGTTCGGAAAACGCCACCGTTCCGCCGAGGACGAGCTGAAGAGATGGCCCCAAGGGGGTGAGAGAGCTGTCGTAAAAGGAGGTGTGCCCGTCGAGCTGGATCTTCAGGGCGAGGCGCTCCAGAGGCTTCCATGCCGTCCCGAGCGAACCGAATCCCACGAGCCTTCTCTGGCGCTCGGGCAGGATGTCGCCCCGCGCCATAAGCAGAGTGCCGCCCGAACCGAACCAACTCCATGCACCGCTGTCCCTGCGTCCGTCCAGGGCGAGAGAGAACGCTGCGGCGCCGCTGCCGGTCAGGCGATCGCTGTCTCCCGTAGGGAGTTTGAGCCCCGCGCGCAGCGCCATCGAGTCGGAATCCTCGCCCCAGGGCAAAAGCCAGCCTGCCGTGAGGCGAACGTCGCCGAGCCCTGCGGCGCTTTCATCGAGGAAGCGGACGACTTCGTCCTCGTGCCGGTAGGCGAAGAGGATCTGGTTGCGCGGGACTCTGCCGCGTCCGCCGCCGGGGAGCCCCGTCAGGTCGTGCCATCCGTCGATGAAGTTGTCGAGAAAGCCGCCGCTGTGTCTGATCCACGGGATTTCGACGCCGACCTCCAGACCCGGTCGCAGACCCCGGCGCAGGTGAAGCTCGAGGCGGTGGGTCTCGCCGTCGAGGAAGATCAGCTCTTCGCCGCGCCGCTTGCGGGCGAAGTGGCTGGCGAGGTTGTAATTGAGCAGCAGGGCGGTCTCCCCCGGCGCCGTCACCCGCCCCCCTTTGGGAATGGGGAGTCCGTGGATCTGCACCAGGGGGTTCAGGTTGCGCGTGGCGAAGGGGACGGGTTCGAATGCGGCGGCATGGCCGGGTTGCAGCGCCAGGGCGAAGAATAGGCAAAATAACAGGAAAAGCTGCATGATTGCATTCCAGCCTGATGAGCTCCAATCTTCAGCGCCAGCGGGGTTTAGTTCCCTCTCCCCAAGGAAGAGGGAACCGGCTGAAGATTCTCGCTGATTATTTCAAAGCGACGCCGCCGCGGGCGGCGGCGGGCATTACAGGGCCATTATCGGAGCGGCAAGGGTGCCGGTGATGCGCATGCGGAAGTTGCCGTCGCCCGTCGGCTGGGCGAACAGCGAGAGCAGATCGCGCAGGTTCGGGTCGAGGTCGGCGCCGGGGCGAAGGTTCAGGGTGAGATTGATCCGGCTGCGTTCGGTCGGGTGAGCGAGAACGAACGAACCGCTCCCGGAGGCCTGGAGGGCGCCCCCTTCAGCCGAAAGGGTCTCGATGCGCAGCGCGTTCCCCCTGCCGGTGACGTGCAGGGTGATTGTTCCCAGCGAAGTGGCGCCCCCTGAGACGCCGAGCCCCTCCATCCCGGTCAGAAGGACCTGTTGCAGGACGAGGTTTAAGCGGGTTTCGGTATCGGGTTGCAGCGGCGTCTTGCCGGCGTATTCGCCCCGCTCCACGATTCCGGTGACGCGAAGGGCGGAGCCGGGCATCAGCGATTCGTCAAAGGTGACGCGACTGGCGCGGGCCTCCACGGCGCCGCTCTTCGTAGCGTTCCCCTCGACGACCCCCCCCTGGAACCGCGAGGAGAATTTCACACCGGGGTTCGTTCCGGCGAGGGTGCGCCAGACGGGGGTTATGGAGAACGAGGCGACGTCTATGCGTTCACGTGCGGGGAGCCCGGTGATGATGATCCGGTCGGCCTGAAGACCAGCGGGGAAGAGCAGCGAGAGTTTCCCCATCCGGAGTTCTCCTCCCATCTGGGCGTTGAACTCCTGCTCGATACGGTTTTGCAGCGCCCCGGTGGGGAAGAAAAGATAAAAGGCAAAGGCAAACGAGATCAGGAGCAGCCCGACCGAGACCAGGATGAACTTCACCGGTCTCATCATCTGGCGGGGTGATGTCGGCCGAAAGCCGATTCTGCGAAACTTCGGTAAGAACTTCATGAGCTCCTTCCCAGGTAGGAGATGGCCATGGTCGCGTCGAGCAGGGTGCGGTCATCGAAGCGGGTGCGAACCCGCAGGTTCTTGACCTGCAGATATCCCTCGGCCGAATCGACGGCGTAGAGAAAGCGCACCAGTTGATCGAGCTGGAGCCTGTCGAGCCTGATCTCCACCGACTCCTCTCGGTAGCCGTCCTGCGTGACCGTCGGCTGGGGGCGCATGTAGATGAGGTTCTCCTTGGTGGCGACCTGAGCCGTCGTCCCTTCGACGAAGGAAAAGAGGGAGAAGTTGCGGCTGCGGGCCAGGCGATTCTCCGCTTCGGCGATCTGGCGCTGAAGAGCCCGGTATTCCTGCTGCAGGACCTGGATCTCCCGGATCTGCTGCTGGCGCAGCGAGATGCGGCTGTCGAGGCGGTCCATCGACTCCTGGTAGGGGACGATGACGCCGAATATCAGGGCGGTGAGCGAAACGACGACGGCCCCGATGATCAGGGCGAGGCGGTCCCGCGAGCTGAGTTGTGACCAGAAACGCATAATCTATCCTCTGCGCTGGAAGGTGATGTTGAGGCGGAAATCGACCCGGTTTCCGTCGATGCTCGCCTTGGCGTCGGCGATCTGGGCCTCTGCAAAGAGCGGCGACTCCTGCAGACTGCGGGCGATCTGGTTGATGGCGTCAAAGGAGGTCGTGACCCCTTCAATGCGCACCATGTCGGCGCTGAAGGCCATGTCCCGAACATCGACGGTGACGTCGCGGGGCATGCGCTGTGAAATCTCGTTGAGCACCGAGATGGCCGACCCCTGCGGACCGCTTCCGATCTGCCGCGCCTGGGTTCTCAGCTCGTTGATCCGGCTGCGCATCTGAAGGGGGATGTCGACCATCGGCTGCGCCCCGGGGAACGTCTCCCGGAAGGCGGAGACCATCTGCTGATCGAGCGCCTGGAGCTGCTTCGATTTGTGGGCGTAGTTGAGCCCGGCGGCGCCCCCCAGCGTCGCGATCGTAAGCAGCAGGACGATCGAGGCGGCGATGAGCTCTTTCTTGAGCCCGGCCCACTCGCTTTTGAGGGCATATTTCCCCCGACGGAAGTTGAATTCCCTCTCCTTGGCCGGGGCAGCCGCCCGCAGGGCCAGGGCGACGGCAGGGAGATACTCGGGCTCGATGTCGCGCCCCGAGGCAAAAAAACGCAGGCGCTCGATACGGCGTCCGCTGCTGCGCAGTATCTCCTCCAGGGTAGGGGAGGCGCCCGGACCGATGAGGGTCATCGGGAGGTTCTGCGAGCCGCTGTCGCGCTGCAGGGACATCGCCTCGCGAAGGAGGAGCCGGGCCATTCCATCCTCATCTCCCGTCCCCGGTATCAGGCGGTACTGCGTCAGGCGCCCCTCCTTCATCAGCCCCAGGGTCGTCTCCTCTTCTCCCAGAACGACGAGGAGGCCGTCGCGAAGCTGCTCGCGCACCCCCTTGGCGTAGGCGAAAGGGGCCACGTCGACGATATGGACGGGGATGTCGGCGCCGTCGAAAGTTGCCAGGAGCTTCTCCAGATATTCGGTGCGAAGCGCCGCGGCGCAGGTGCGGCATCCGCCCTCTTTCTCAGGGAGCGGAGTCTGAAAATCGACGGTCAGCTCATCGATGGTGACAGGGAGCTGGGAGGAGAGCTCGAAGGGGAGGGCGGACTCGATCTTGCGCGCATCGGTGAAAGGGAATTTCAACTGGCGCACGAAGACTTCCACCGCTGGAACGGCCAGCGCGACGCGGTCGCCGAAAATGCGGGGATCGCCGATGATCTCGCGCAGCCCCGAGATCATCTCCTCGGGGGTGGTGAAGGCGTGCTTGCCCACGGCGATGGCCGCCTCGCGATCCTGTTCCATGATGGCGACGCGAATGCAGGAGCCGTTTAAATCGATGCCGATAAAGCGTTTTTCCATATCGTTAATCCACTCTCAGGTAATAGACTTGCTCGCCGCTGGCGTTTACGACGGCGGTTGCGGTGCGGGCGCCTCCTGCGCCGACGCCGGCGCGGGAGGTGATGCGGAAAAAGTCGCTGCGCACCCGCACCCCGGCGGTCACCAGCCCCGAGTAGGCGGGGGACTCGGCCCCCAGGAGGTCTCGGAGGTCCTCGATGGTGGTGAAGGGCTGTTCCTGGCGGGCCTGCACGATTCTCTCGGCAACGGACTGGTCGACGTCGTCGTGAAGGGCCATCAGGACCTCGGCCGACGCCGTATTGATGTTGACGGCGCTTCCGTGCCGCGGGTGCACCGCGACGAAGGGTTCCAGGATGCGAAGGGTCTCGGGGGTGAAGTCGCGCACCAGGAGGATCTCGTCAAGGGTGTCGAAAAGAGCGTTCTTTGCCGGATAGGGCGGATCGAGGCTCATGTAGTACGGGCTCTCTGCGCCTTCGACCGATCCGTCGGGACCTCTGTAGACATCGTCGTCCGCATCGATCCAGTCGATGAGCGCCGCCACCATGTCGGCTGGGCGTCCCGGAAAGGCCTGCGGATGGCTCTGGTCAAGATCCTCGAAGAGCCGGGTAAAGATCTGGCGCACGGCAACATTGGGGTTCACTCCACCGGGGGCGACGAGGTCGTTGAGGTTGAGCCTGCCGCTCAGGTCCTCGATCTCGATGGAGACGACGCCGTTCTCTCCCACCGGGTACGACGGCACCCCCAGCCCCCAGAACTCCGACGGATGATCGTAGGCGTTGGCATCGAGCCGCAGGATCATGCGACCCGCCTGAATCCCGCCCTTGGAAAGATACCATGACCGGGTGCTGTCGCGATAGGTCTCGGTCAGGCGCATGTCGACGTGGGTGGAGAAGGCGAATTCCATGAGCAGGGCCGAAAGGAGGGCCACGATTACCAGGACCAGGAGAAGGGCCATCCCCTTTTCATTGCGCACCGGGCTCATCACGGAAGCCCCGCCGAAGGAAGCCCGCCCGTGGCCAGGGGGATCTCGAAGGAGGAGCGGAACGGGACATCCTGCCCCTCGAGCGCCATCGTGAGGGTGATCTCCACCAGTTGCGGAAGACCGCCGTCCCGGGTTGAATGCCATTCCTCATGCCACTGGCCGTTGCGGTAGAAACGCACGGCCATCTCCCCGATTCCCGTTGCGAGGCGATAGCCTTCGCGATCGGCGGCGGGTGGTTCGAACATGGAATACTCGTCCCGCATCAGGACGCGGGTGTCGTCGCCGATGGGGGCGTCCCGGTCGACGCGCAGCTCGTAACGCACGACGGAGATCCCTCCGCGTCGTCCTCCGTAGGGAGTTCCCGCCGTCGTGGTCAGCTCCAGGTAGGGAAAGTCGTCGAGCGTCTTGCCGCCGACAAGGCGCGCGCCCGGTTTGCCCTGCTGAAAATAGGCCCCCCTCAACTCCCGGCCCATGCGGTCGAAAAGAACGCGGGCCTGATGGAACCCCTCCCCCTCGGCCTCCAGACGCTGCTTGGCGCCGGCGGCGGAGGTGAAGACGCCGTAGACCGAGGTGAGAAGCAGCGCGATGATCGTCACCGCCACCATCACCTCGACGAGGGTGAAGCCTTTTTGTCGGTTGGTGCGCACTCGAATGGATAATCCGTAAATTCGTAATGGATTTTCTCCCCCTACTGTTTCAGGAGGGGGCCGGGGGGTGGTAACCTTCCATCTCTACCACCCCCAACCCCCTCCTAATCAAGGAGGAGGCTCAAGTCAAAAGACAAAGGAGGTCAGATCGACCATCTCGTTTCGCCCCTCGTTCCCCCACACGACGGTGACGGTGATCAGCCGCAGGAAGTCCAGCGGCGTCTCCTCGTAGTTCACCCGCCATCGAAAGTTGTCGAAGGGGGGGTCGAAAACCCCTTCCTCGTTCTCGGCGGGGGGATTGCCTTCGGCGGCGGCGACTTCGATCTCGCTCATACGCTGCTGCGCCAGGAGCGTCGCCTGCGTGGTCTTCTGCAACCGGGCGTTCACCTCGATGCTGCGCACGCTCATCCCCATCAGGGTGACAAGAGCGATGGCGACCACCGCCATGGCGATCATGACTTCCAGAAGGGTGAAGCCCTTCTGGGATGCGGGACGCGGGACGCGTTCCTGGCTTTTAGAATTCCCGATACCCATCGTAGATCTCGGAGGTGCCGGTGAAGGGTTTGACCCGGACGGTGAGGACCTTGTCCCCCTGGCGCAGATGGATGATCGTCTCCTCCAGCCATCCCGTCGGATGAATGACGCTGGTCGCTTCGCCGGAACTGTAGAGCCCGCGTCCCGTCACCACGATGTCCTGAAAGCGGGTGTCTCCGCGCAGAGACTGCCCGCCCCACCTGCCGGGGACGGGAATGAGTTCGCCGTCTTCTCTGAGAACCCTTGCGCCGAAGGTCCCCTCGTCGAGGTTGAAGGTGAGGTGATATTCGTGGCCGTTGAGCGCCGACTCGTTGAAGAGATACTTGACCGTTCCGGCGATGCGCCGGGCGTTGCTCTCCAGGTGGTTGCCGCCGAAACCGAGCAGTTGCGGAACGGCAAAAGCCGAAAAGAGTCCGATCAGCAGTACGACCAGGGCGAGTTCGATGAGCGTGAAGCCCGCTTCCTTTCGCCGGACGCCCGGTGAGGACGTCCGGCGAAAGGGGGGGGCAATCAAGTTTTCATCCGGGATCTCCGGATGAAAACTGGCAAGTTTCTGATCCGAAAACGAGCAATTTTTCGCAAAGTCGAGGAAATCAGGGACTTGCCCGGAGGCGTACAACGGTACGCCGCTCAAGCAAGGCCGCAGATTGACGCAGAGATTGCGGAAAAGGGCCGTTTTCGGGCAGAAATTAATCGAGTTCCCAACTGTTGATATCCGCATCCCTGCCTTCGCCCCCCGGTTGGCCGTCGGCGCCGTAGGAGATGATGTCGATTTCGTCGTGGATCCCCGGTGAGAGGAAGACGTACTGGTTCCCCCAGGGGTCCAGAGGAATCCGCGCGATGTACCCGCCGTCGCGGTAGCGGTTGGGGATGCGGCCGACCTGCGGCTTGCTGACAAGGGCCTGAAGCCCCTGCTCGGTCGTCGGATAGAAGCCGTTGTCGAGCCGGTAGAGCGCCAGCGCCTCCTGCAGGCTCTTGATCTGCACGGCGGCCTGTGTGCGCCGGGCTTCCTCAGGTCGGTCGAGAAGACGCGGAACGACAATCCCGGCCAGAATGCCGAGGATCACAACCACGACCATGATCTCGATGAGGGTGAAGCCTTTCTGGCCGCGCAAAAGGTTTGATTTCTGGTTGGTCATTGCAACTCCTTTGATGTTGTATCAGTAGCCAGGAGGAAAAGCATTTGCTTTGGATCTTCTCCTGACCCTGGCTATCGGCTCCCGACTACGGTTGTTCTATCCATTCCCTGTCAGAAGCCTGAATGAAGTCTTGGCTCTTGATTTTCTCCTGGCTCCTGGCTCCTGGATTCTGGCCACTGCTTTTTCACCCCATCCCCTGGCTCGCCTGGAAGATCGGAAGAAGGATCGACAGGACGATGAAACCGACGACCCCTCCCATCACGAGAATCATGATCGGCTCGAGCAGGGAGAGGAGGCCGTTGAGGGTGAGGTCGACCTGGTGTTCGTAGGTGTCGGCCACCCGAAAGAGCATGTCTTCGAGATCGCCGCTGCGCTCGCCGACGGCCGCCATCTGCGCCACCATGGGGGGGAAGACCCCCGAGCGCTTGATCGGCCCCGCCAGACCCTCGCCTTCGCGCACGGCGACGGAGGTGTCTTCGAGGGCCTTGCGAAGGACCCTGTTCTGCATCAGGTTGGTGACGATGTCGAGGGCCTTGAGGAGCGGAACGCCGCTGCGAAGCAGAGTTCCCAGCGTACGACTGAAGCGCGCCGTGGCGACGAGCAGGTTCAGGCGACCGAACAAAGGGACCTTGAGCGCGAGGCGGTCGAGCTTGTAGCGACCCTCCTCGGTGCGCCGCCAGCGCTGCACCCCAAGGGCGCCCAGCGCCATAAGGAGCAGGAAGACCCACCACCAGGCCGAAAGGAACTCGCTGGTCGCGATCAGCACGCGCGTCGGGGTGGGGAGGGCCTGCCCCAGATCCTCGAGCATGCGCACGACCTGCGGCACGACGAAGGCGAAGAGGAAGAAGAGGACGCCGATGCCGATGAGGCACATGAGGACGGGGTATGCCATGGCCGACTGGATGCGGCTTTTGAGTTTGGCCTGTTCTTCGAGAAAGTCGGCGAGGCGCTGCAGGACCTGATCGAGAGTGCCGGTGTTCTCCCCCACCTGCACCATGTTGATGAACAGGACGGGGAAGATGCGCGGATGGGCGCCGAGCGCCTCATGCAGAGCCTGCCCCTGGACGACCTCTTCGCGCACGGCGCTGAAGGCGCGGGCGAGGCGCACGTTCTCCAACTGCCCTCCGATGGTGCCGAGCGCCTCGTCGAGGGGGAGCCCCGCGCCGAGCAGCGTGGCGAGCTGGCGCGTGGCGGTGGCGAGTTCGGTGACGGGAACGCGCCGGGTCAGCTCCAGTTTGATGGGTGCCTTGGCGCCGACGGCAGCGGCTGTCGCCTCCTCCCTGAGGTTGGTGGGGAAGATCCCGTCCGCCTTGAGTTTGAGCAGAACGGCGCGGCGTCCGGCGCCTTCGACCGCTCCGGAGACCTTCTTCCCGGCGGCGTTGTACCCGGTGTACTCGAAAAGAGGCAACGCTAGATCTCCTCCTGCGTGACGCGCAGAACTTCCTCGATGGAGGTTTCACCGGCGAGCGCCATGGCGAGGCCGGCGTCGCGCAAGGTGCGCATCCCCTTCTTCATTGCGGCGCTCTTGATGGAGGCGGCGTCCTTGTTCTGCAGCAGCAGATCGCGCACCTGTTCGTCGACGGTGAGAAGTTCGTAGATCCCCTTTCGGCCCCGGTAGCCGATCCCCATGCACTCGGAGCAACCGGCGCCGCGGTAGAAGACGGCATCAGAGGCGACCGCCGTGCCGAGCCCCATCTCGCGCAGCATCTCGGGGGTGGGGCGGTACGCTTCGCGGCAGCTCGGGCAGACGCGACGCACCAGACGCTGCGCGAGGATGCCGACGATGGAGGAGGCGGCCAGAAACGGCTCGATCCCCATCTCGACCAGGCGGGTGAGCGCGCCGGCGGCGTCGTTGGTGTGCAGGGTCGAGAAGACCATGTGGCCGGTGAGGGCCGACTGAACGGCGATTTCGGCCGTCTCCCCGTCGCGGATCTCGCCGACCATGATGATGTCGGGGTCCTGGCGAAGAATCGAGCGCAGCCCCGCGGCGAAGGTCAGGTTGATCTTCGGATTGACCTGGATCTGACCGACCCCTGCGAGTTGGTACTCGATGGGGTCCTCGACGGTGATGATGTTCTTCTCGCGGCTGTTCAGGCGGGTGAGCGCCGCGTAGAGGGTCGTCGTCTTCCCCGAGCCGGTGGGGCCGGTGACGAGGAAGATGCCGTGGCTCTTGGTGATCATCCCGTTCACCATCCGCAGCATCTGCGGGTCCATCCCGACCTCTTCGAGGGTAAGGACGTTGGAGGCCTTGTCGAGCAGACGCATGACGACCCTCTCACCGAAGGCGGTGGGCAGGGTCGAGACGCGCACGTCGACGTCCTTGCCGGCGATGCGCACCCGAAAGCGGCCGTCCTGCGGCAGACGCTTCTCGGCGATGTTGAGGTTGGACATGATCTTCAGGCGGCTGGTGATGCTCGCCTGCGCCCGGTGCGGCGGCGACAGGACGTCGTAGAGGATGCCGTCGACGCGGTAGCGGATGATCAGTTCCGTCTCGAAGGGCTCGATGTGGATGTCGCTCGCACGCTGCTTGTAGGCCTGGGTGATCAGGCTGTTGACGAAGCGGATGATCGGCGCCTCGTCCGAAGTGTCGAGCAGGTCTGCGGGCTCCAGGTTTCCTGCAAGCTGCGACTCGCCTCCCTCGATATCCTCGACGAAGTCCTGGGCCTCTCCGGCCTTGCGCTCATAGCTGCGATTGATGGCGCGCAGGATCTCGTCCGGCGTTGCGACGGCGATCTCGAGACGGGTGCGCGTCAGCGCGGCCAGGTCGTTCAGGGGGCGGGTGTCGAGAGGGTCGGCCACCGCCACCCGCAGGCGCCCGTCGCTGCGATTGATGGGGAAAACCCGGTACTCCTTGGCGAAGCCGATGGGGATCAGCTCCAGCAGGTCGGAGCCGGCTCCCTCGTCGGGAATCGTCTTGAGGAAGTCGAGCCCCTGCTGCGCGGCCAGGGCGGCAGCGAGGGTCTCGGGGGTGATCGCCTTCATCCCCAGAAGAATTTCTCCCAAAAGCTTGCCGGAGATTTCCTGATTCTTGAGCGCTTCGGCGATCCGGTCCCCCGGAACGCTGAAATCGGCCTGGAGGATCTCCCCCAGCACTTTCCAACGGGTCATACGGTTCCTTGCTATTGGATCTCAGGCAGACGGTATTCGATCTGCTCGGGCTCTTCTTCGAGGTTGATGACCGGCTGGTAGAGCCCGGCCTTGAACAGTTCCATGTTTTCGCGGCTCTGGCGGGTGACCTGGCTCAGGTCGGAGGGATCGCGGATGATCGTCGGGGTGATGAAGACGAGGAGATTCGTCTTGCGCTCGTCTTTACGCGTGTTTCTGAAGAGCCATCGCAGCCCCGGGATATCGCCGAGCAGCGGGACCTTGGTGATCCGTTCGGTCTCGTTGCTGTCGATGAGCCCCCCCAGAACGACCGTCCGGCCGTCTTCGGCGAGGACCGTGTTGCGGATCAGGCGCTTGGTCAGCGTCGGGCCGACCTGGTCGACGTTGCCGACGGCGGTTGGAGCGATGTTGGTGATCTCCTGCAGGACGTTGAGGCGCACCATGTTCCCCTCGGTGATCTGGGGAGTGAAGCGCAGCGTCAGGGCAACGTCGCGGCGCTCTACGGCGACGCTCTGGGCCAGTCCGACCCCGGCGGCGTCGGTGAGGCGCTGGGTGATGATCGGCACGTTCTGGCCGACGATGATCTCGGCCTCCTCGTTGTCGCTGGTCAGCAGGCGCGGCGCCGAGAGGATGTTCACGTCTCCCGTCGACTTGGACAGGTCGATGAGGGCCGAGAGGGCGGGGACGGTGATTTGATTGCCGTCGGGACCGGTGACGGTGATGAGCCTGGAGATCCCCCCGAGTCGGATGCCGTCGATGGCCGCGGCGAGGGTCGTCGGGCTCGGGCCGAGGACCGATCCCTGCGTGGCGCCGAAGATGACTCCGTCGCCGCCGCCGGTGGAAATCACCCCCTGCAGCGACGCTCCGAGCTGCTTGGTGGCGTCCATGGAGATCTCGAGGATCAGCGCCTCGACGAAGACCTGGCGACGGCGCACGTCGAGCTGGCGGATGATCCCCTGCAGCGTCTCGTAGTCTTCCGGGGTGCTGTTGATGATCAGGGCGTTGGTCGGCTTGTCGGCGGTGATCGCCACCGTCTCCAGCGCCGGCGCTCTCTCGCCGGGGGGCTCGACCGCAGGGGCGGCGGCGGGGCGCCGAGCGGGAGGGGCCGCCTGGGCCCGGATGCCGGTGATGATCTGGTTGAGGGTCGTGGCCAGCGTTTCGGCGTCGGCGTTCTCCAGATAGTAGACGTAGATCCCGGCGTGGACCTGGGCGGTGCGCTGGTCGAGACGGGCCACCAGTTGCCGGATGGTGATCATGTCGTCTTCGGTCGCCATGACGACGAGGTGGTTGGTGCGCGCGTACGGGATGACCCGGCTTCCTTCCGCGGCGCCGGGAGCAGCGGCTACTGCGGCGCGGGCGCGCCGCGCCGGGGTGGCGGGGGGGCCGCCGGCCAGAACCTGCGTCAGGATCTGGGCGACCTCGGTGGCATCGGCGTACTGCAGTGGGATGACCTCCAGCAGGTCGAAAGCCCGGGGGTGATCCATCTGGCGCAGTATGCGCATCAGGCGCTCGATATTGGCCGCCGTGTCGGTGATGATCAGAGTGTTGGACGGCGGGTAGGCGACGACGCTGCTCGTTTTGGGAACCAGCGGCGCAAGGACCGTCGCGGCGACGGCCGAGGCGTCGAGGTTCTGAAGGGGGACAACGCGGGTGACGTGCTGCTCCGGCGGAAACTCGCGGTCTCTGACAGCCAGGGGCAGGGTCTGCTCCCTGACGTCGCGCAGCGGAACGATCCGGTTGACCGGGCCGGCCGGAACGACGGTGAACCCCTTGACGTTGAGAACGGTGAGAAAGAGGTGATAGGCCTGCTCAAGGCTCATCGGGTCGGGGGAGATGATCGTGGCGCGCCCCCGGACCGTCTCGTCGTAGATGAAGTTTCTCCCCGTCAGCTCGCTGATCGTCTGGATCAGATCGGGAAGCTCGATGTCGCGAAAATCGAGGGAGACCCTCTCCTGCTGCTGTGCCGGTACCGCGCCGGGGAAGAAAAGGGCGAAGCAGAGCAGAAATGCAAGCGCACGGACATGTCTCAGGAACACGGGAAGGTCCTCCTATTCGATTTCATATTGAAAAGTGTGATTGCTGCCTCCACGCTCAAGGCCGATGGAGATGCTGCGCGCTTCGCGAAGTTGTTGAAAAATCTGAAGGGCTTTCTCGGGGCTGTCGAGCTCGACGCCGTTGATCTCATGCAGTACATCGCCGCGCTGGATGCCGAGCAGGGCCAGCAAAGAGCGGGGCTGGATCATGCGCACCACGAACCCTTGCGTCTGGCCGTCGACGATATTCGGTTCCATCCGGGCCTGCCGAAGAAGTTCATTGAGGTTTCCGCGAGCTTGTGCCGCCACCTGCTGCGGGATGACCCAGCGGTTCTCACCGACGGGGCGGATCTCCCCGCCGACCGCCTGGGCTGCAGGGGCGGACGCCGCGGCGGCGCGTCCGCGCGCAGTCGTCGGGGCGGCAGCGGGGGCGGACGCCGTGGCGGCCTTCTCGTCATCGCGCAGCGACAGCGTCTGGGTGCTGCCGTTGTTGTAGCGGATCACGACTGTATTGCGCTCGATCGTATCGACCAGCCCGCCTCCCTGGAGTTCGGCGCCGAGCTTGTAGGTGCGCACATCCCTGTTGGTGCGGATCACCGCCAGCGACGCTTCGGCCCGCACGACGGTGCCGAACAGAGACAGGTCGCTGCGCGTCATCGGGGCGCTCGATACGGCGGGGGCCTGCTCTTCTTCCTGCAGCGCCACCACCGGTTTGGCGGTGGAGTCGAAGATGTTGCGCTCGACAATCCCCTGGTAGTCCTGCAGGACGGCCTTTCGGGTCGCCGCCGGCGCCTGATCGACCATCGCGATCGTCTGGGGCGCGGCAGGGGTCAGCACGATTCCAGCACCGGTCGCCGCCAGATGTCCCAGGGCGAGACCGAGTGCGACGGGAAGCAGCAGGTAGAGAAGCTTGTAATGTTTCAGAAAGAGAGGAGACATGCGGCCTGCAAAAAGTTAATGAAGCTTTAGGAGAAAGAAAAACTATACAGTAATGGGAAAATATTGTCAAAAGAGTAAAGAGGCGGGGGAAGTCCTTGTCGTACGGTCGTTTTTTTCCCTTGTCCAGCCTGCCCCATTATGGAGCAGAACCCTGCCGGAGATCAATCCCCCCAAGGATGAAAAATAACCTCCCGTATCTAAGGGGGTTCCCCTTGGAGTTTCTCCTGCGCTGTGGAATAATGGGCGCTTCCTTCACACGGCGGATCAGCATGTCTGAGGATACTTTCCGCCGTATCGTCAACGGGTGATGTGATGGGGGGTGCGGTCCGGACTTCTCGCTTCCAACTCCTCACACCTCACGGCACTTCTCCGAGGCCGTTTCTTCCATGACCGATCAGCCCCAACGCCTGTACCTCATCGACGGTTCGAGCTACATCTACCGCGCCTATTTCGCCATCCGCCACCTCTCCAACAGCAAAGGATTCGCCACCAACGCCGTCTACGGCTTCACCAACATGCTGCTGAAGGTGATGCGTGAAGAGAAGCCCGATCACCTCGCCGTCGTTTTCGACGCCAAGGGGCCGACCTTCCGCAAGGAGATCTACCCCGAGTACAAGGCGAACCGCGCGGCGATGCCCGACGATCTGGCGCCGCAAATCCCCGTCATCAAAGAAATCGTGCGGGGTTTTCGTCTCCCTGCTCTGGAGCTTCAGGGGTTCGAGGCCGACGATATCATCGCCACTCTGGTTCGCCGCTTTGCGGCGCAGGGTCTGGACGTCACCGTGGTGACGGGGGATAAGGATCTGATGCAGATCGTCGGGGAGCGGGTGCGTCTCTACGACACGATGAAGGATCAGTTCTTCGGCCCCGCCGAGGTGGTCGAGCGCTTCGGCGGCCCCCCCGAAATCGTGGCGGACGTCCTGGGGCTCGCCGGCGACACCTCGGACAACATCCCCGGCGTGCCGGGAATCGGTGAGAAAACGGCTCGGGAGCTCATCGCCGAGTTCGGCTCCCTGGAGAACCTTCTGGCCAATATCGACAGGGTCAAAGGGGCCAAGCGCCAGGAGAACCTGCGCGCTTTCGCCGATCAGGCCCTGCTCTCGCGTGAGCTCGTCAAGCTGCGCGAAGACGTCCCCCTGCAAATCGATTACGACGACTTCACCCTGTCGGAGCCCGATCTCGCCGCCCTGGGGGCGATCTTCAAGGATATGGAGTTCCACAAACTGGTGCAGGAATTCTCCGCGAGCGTGCGCACGACGGGCGAGGGGTATCACTGCCTTCTCACCGACAGTGATTTCGAGGCAATGGTGCATGATCTGCTGGAGGCCCGGCGCTTCAGCCTCGACACCGAGACGACGGACCTCGATCCGATGCGCGCCGAACTCGTCGGACTCTCCTTCTCCGTCAGGGAGGGGGAGGGGTGGTACGTCCCGCTCGGGCACCGCTACCTCGGCGTACCCGATCAGCTCGAGCGACAAACCGTACTGGAGAAACTGCGCCCTCTTCTCGAAGATCCGTCCCTTAAGAAGATCGGGCAAAACCTCAAGTACGATCTGCTGGTGCTGCGCCGGGCGGGGATCCGCGTGGCGGGGGTCGCCTTCGACACCATGATCGCCTCCTATCTGGCGAACCCTGCGGCCAAAAGCCACTCCCTCGACACCCTTGCGGCCGAGATCCTCGGGCACAAGATGATCACCTACGCTGAAATGACCGGCAGCGGAAAAAAGCAGATCTGCTTCTCAGAGGTGGAGTGCGAGAAGGCGGCCGTCTACGCCGCCGAGGACGCCGACGTCACGCTGCGCCTCGCCGAGCGCCTCTCTCCTCGTTTGGCCGAGGCGCAGCAGGGGCGCCTCTTTGCCGAAGTGGAGATGCCCCTCATGGAGGTCCTCACCGACATGGAGTGGACCGGCGTGCGCATCGACCCCGATTTTCTGCACGATCTCAGCCGTGAGCTGAAGGTCAAGCTTGCCGGGCTCGAGGCGCAGATCCACCAAATGTGCGGCGGACCCTTCAACATCGGCTCCCCGAAGCAACTCGGCGAAGTCCTCTTCGAGCGCCTCAAGCTCGCCCGGGGCCGGCGCACCAAGACCGGGTGGTCGACGGACGTCGAGGTCCTCACCAAACTCGCCGAGGAGAACGAGGTCTGCGCCCGCATCCTCGACTACCGCTCCCTGGCCAAGCTCACCAGCACCTACACCGACAACCTGCCCAGGCTCGTCCATCCGGAGACGGGGCGCCTGCACACCTCCTTCAACCAGACGGTGACCGCCACGGGGCGCCTCTCCTCGAGCGACCCCAACCTTCAGAACATCCCGATCCGCACCGAAGAGGGGAGCCGCATCCGCGAAGCCTTCGTCCCCGCCGAGGGAAACATCCTGCTGTCGGCCGACTACTCGCAGGTCGAGCTTCGCATCCTGGCCCACATGGCCGACGAGCCGGCCCTCAAGGAGAGCTTCGCCCGGGGCGAGGACATCCACCGGCGCACGGCGAGCGAGATCTTCGGCGTCTTCCCCGAGATGGTCACCTCCGACATGCGCCGCCAGGCCAAGACGATCAACTTCGGCGTCCTCTACGGCATGAGCGCCTTCGGCCTCGCCAAGGAACTGGGGATCGGCCGCCGCGAGGCCCAGGAGTTCATCGATCGCTATTTCGACCGCTACGCGGGGATCAAGGCGTTCATGGAGAGCCGCCTGGCCGAGGCGCGGGAGAAGGCGTACGTCACCACCCTTCTCGGACGGCGCTGCGCCATCCCCGAGATCCTGAGCAAGAACCCGGCCGTGCGCTCCTATGCCGAGCGAAACGCCGTCAACTACCCCATCCAGGGCTCCGCCGCCGACATCATCAAGGTGGCGATGGTGAACCTGCACCGCCGCCTTCAGAAGGAGGGGCTGCGGGCCAAGATGGTCCTGCAGGTGCACGACGAACTCGTCTTCGACGTCCCCGAAGACGAAGTCGAGACCCTCGCCCCCATCGTGCGCCAGGAGATGGAAGGCGCCGTTCCCCTGAGCGTCCCGCTGGCGGTCGATGTGGGCACGGGAAAGAACTGGCGCGAGGCGCACTGAACATCAAAACCGGTCTCACGCGACGGCGCAACGACGCGACGAGAAATCAAAATCGAAATCGAAATCGAAAAAAAAGCCAAATTCAATCGCACGCCCCGTTCGCTTCGCTCACTCGAGGCGCAGAGCACACGGAGAAGTCAAAGGCAAAGGCCGAATGGAACGCGGATTTTCGCGGAAAAGGCTCTGATCAAAATTTGATTTATAAATCTGTGAAAATCTGCGTATGCGGAGCATCAGATTTTATCCGTGTACCATTGAGGATTTTGAACAAGGTTTCTCTGCGGCCTCTGCGTCTCGAGCGACTGAAAGGTAGCGGGCGAGAGACGGCTTCAGGTTTCAAGGTTTTCGTCGCGTCGTCGCGTCGTCGCGTGAGAACGCCTTTGATAGACTGGTACAGTGAGTAACTTCATGAAAGGAGCTTCGATGTCGAGCCTCCTCTTCGGCATAAAAGCGGCTCTCGTCCTTTTTCTGCTGGCGGTGAACACGCTCTTCTGGTTTCTGCCGCTCCTGCTGCTGATCCCCGTCAAGGCGGCGATCCCCTCGGCCGGCTGGCGAAACGTCTGCACCCTTCTCATGCGGCGTCTGGCGGTGCGCTGGGCCGTTGCGATGAATGCCATCGTCGATGTTTTCTCTCCTCGCGAGTGGGACGTCGAGATCCCGGCGGAAGTCGACGGCTCGAAGGGGTGGTACCTGCTCATCTGCAACCACCAGTCGTGGGTCGACATCCTGGTGCTCATCCGCCTTTTCGTCGAGCGCCTCCCTTTTCCGGTCTTCTTCGCCAAAAAGGAGCTTCGCCGCCTTCCCCTCTTCGGCCAGGCGATGTGGGGGCTCGACTTCCCCTTCGTCGAGCGCCATAGCCGTCAGGACGTGGAGAGGCGGCCCGAGTTGCGGGGGCGCGACCTGCAGACGGCCCGCACCGCCTGCGAGAAGGCGAGGCAGATGCCGACCACCCTCATCGTCTACCCCGAGGGGACGCGCTTCTCGGCCGAAAAGCACCGCAACCAGGGCTCCCCCTTCCGCCATCTCCTCTCGCCGCGTCCCGGCGGGACGGCCGTCGTCCTGACGACGCTGGGGGATCGCCTCGGCGGCATCCTCGATGTGACGATCGCCTACCCCAAGGGACGCCCGGGCCTCATCGAAGCCCTCGTGGGACGCACCGGCCCGGTGATCGTGCGCGCCCGCCTGCTGGAGATCGACCCTGAGCTCAAAGAAGGGGACTACGCCGGTGACACCCGCCTGCGCAATCGCCACAAGGAATGGCTTCAGGGAATCTGGCGCGAAAAGGACGAGCTGCTGAGCAAGCTTCTGTCAGGCAGGTGAAATGACTCCCCTCCTATTTTAGGAGGGGCAGGGGGTGGTAAGGTCTTTCAACCCAGACCACCCACCGACCCCCTCCTGATCCAGGAGGGGGGGCGCGCACCTTCAGGCCGGTGCAGCTATCTTTTTGCCCCTTTCTGAGACTATACTTTCCCCGTTCTGCATCTCTCTATTTTTCGGCTCGCCATGACACGCAGGCGCCTGATCATCGTCATCGCTTTTCTCCTTCCGCCCCTGCTCTTTCTGGGGATCCTGGTCTATCTCCTTTCCGACACGGGCCTGAACACGGTGGTGCGTCCGCACCTGGAGCGCTACCTTGGCGAGCAGATGGAGGGAGAGGTGCGCCTCGGGCGGATCTTTCTCGGCCGGGACCGTCTCGAAATCTCCGACATCACCCTCGATCTTCCCTCCCTGCGTCTGAACGCCGAACGCCTGGAGGCCGACTTCCTGCTCTCCGATCTTTTTTCCCGGCGCCTCGCCGCTCTTCGCGTGACGGCGCCCGACATCGTTCTTACCGAAAGCGAAGAAGAGGGGGGAGGTTTGCCCGAGCGTCCCCCCGTGACGGTCGAGCGCGTGGAGATCGTCGGGGGGCGTCTTACGCTGCACGCGGCGGGGCGCACCTGGTCTGTTGATGAGCTCCATCTGCAGGGGCGTCTCGATGAGGAAACCCCCTTCTTTCTCAGCGCCCGCGTCGGCGCGGCGCCTGGGCTCCCCCTGGCGACCCACGGTCGGCTGTCGTGGGGGAGAGCGCCGTCCGTCACTCTCGATTCGGCGAAGCTCGAGGGGGACGAACTCCTTACCTCTCCCCTGGTCGTGACGCTCCCCGCAGAAGGGGCCGGCGCCGAGGGGGGGATCGCCATCGAACGCTTCGACGAGGTCCAACTCGGCCGCATCCTGGCGGTCCTGGAGATCGATTCCCCCCTGCCGCCGGAGGGGCGCTTCGTCCTGGAAGGGGTTCGCTTCTCCTTTGCCTGGATGGACGAGCGGCTCAGGGTCGCGGTGACGGCGCGAAGCTTCACGGGGGGCGCAGGCGATTTCGACCTCTTCGCGCGCGATCTTCGCCTGCAGGGCGAAGGGGCAGGGGATCTCTGGGAAGGAGAGGGGGAGATGCTCCTGGCCGACCAGGCGCCCCTTCGCCTTTCCGGACGCCTTGCGGATGGGGAAGCGCAGGGGAGTTTCACCATCCGCTCCGCCGACCCCGCCGCCCTGCTGGAGGCGCTGGCCGGGGGGGATTGGCCGAAGGTCTCGGGGGGGATCGAGGGAGAGGGAGAGTTCAGCGCCTCGGAAGGGGGGCTGCGTGTAAAAGCCGCCCTGGCCGGAACTCCCGCCCCACGCATGCAGAGCGACCTCCCCGACATCTCGGATCTCGCTGCCGAACTACTCTTCCGGAGCGAAGGGGAGGCGTACTCCGGGGAGGCGACCTTCCGCCTGCGCGGGCGCACGGTCGTTCGCGCCGCGGGGGATCTGCAGGGGATGACGGTGCAGCTCCATCCGGTCGATGCCCGGGAAATCCTCCCCCTGCTTCCGGCGGAGATGCGCTCCGGGATTCCGGAGGGGGCCGAGAGGATCGCCGGGACCGCTCACCTGCGGCCGGAGCACGACGGCTGGGACGCGCAGATCGAGGCGACGGCCGCCCGCGTTCCCCTGCCTCCGGCGCTCCTTGAAGAGGTCCGCATCAAAGGGCGCTTCGCACGGCAGGGGGAGAAAACGATCCTCCGTGGCGGGGACTTGTCGGCGCGGGTGAGCGGGGAGGAGATCCCCTCGGCCGTTCTGTCCGCGTCGGGGCGGGCCGAGGTGGAGGGAGAGCGCTTTCGCATCGCCCTCGATCGCTTTTCCGCCGAGGGGATCGAATACATCTCGCCGGACGGCCACTCCGGGATATCCGGGGCGGCGGTGCGCGGCCGGGGGGCCGCCGAGGGGAGATTCGGCGCCCCGGTGAGCCTCGATCTTCACCTCGAGGCCGACGGGGGAGAGGTGCTGCACGGCGCCTTCTATGCCGATCTCTCCTCCCTCCCGGCGCAGCTTCGGCTGCAGGGGCGCTACGACCCCGAGTCGCAGCGCCTCGAGGCGCAGCGCCTTTCGGCGACTCTCCCCGAGGTCGGAGAGGCCGAGCTGCGCGGGACGCTCGATCCCGTGCGGATCGATCTCGCCGCCACGGTGAGCCTGCCCGACCTGCGCAGGGGGCGCGAACGTCTGGAGGTGCTCGGGGAGAGCTTTCCGGTCGTGAGGCAGACCGCGCTCGCCGGAGGGCTCGGCCTCGAGGCGCGCTTCCGGCGGGACGAAGAGGGGTGGCGCCTGCAGGGGAGCGCCGAGCCGCGCGGGCTCGACCTGCGGATGGAGGCGGCCCGCTTTCATCTCTCCGGTCTGTCGGGGGTTCTCCCCTTCGACCTCGGCAGTGATGCCGGCGCCGGCGAGGAGCGCTACGGGAATCTCTCCCTGGCCCGGCTGGCCTACGGGGCGGCCGAGCTGCGCGCACAGCAGCTGAGAGTCAGGAGCGCCCCCGGGCGCTTCGACTTCGTCGATCCCCTCGTCTTCGCCATCGCGGGGGGGGAGGTGGAGATCGCAGGCGCCAAGGCCGAGCTCTCCGAAGGTGCTCCCGGTTTCTCCGCCGTTCTTCTGGTGCGCAACGTCGATCTCGGGGAACTGACGCGGGAGCTCGGGACGGTCGAGCTTGCCGGCGGTCTCTCGGCCGATCTCGGGCGCATCGAGTACCGAGGCGGGACGCTGACCACCGACGGGGAGATGAAGATCGACGCCTTCGGCGGCCGTTTCCGGGTGCGAAACCTGCGGCTCGAATCTCTCTTCACCTCCTACATGACCTCGAGCCTCGACGTCGACTTCACCGGGGTCGACCTGCGCCTCGTGACCGCCGCCTTCGAGTTCGGAGAGGTCAACGGCATCGCTGACGGCTACATCCACGAGCTGCGCCTCTTCGGCGCCGTCCCCTCCCACTTCGAGGCCTCCTTCGAGACGCGCACCCGTGGTCAGCGCAACATCAGCGTCGCCGCGGTGCGCAACATCACCACCATCAGCCAGGGGGGGCTCGCGGGGGTCCTCTCCCGCGGGATCTACCGCTTCATCGACTTCTACCGCTATCGCAAGATCGGGCTGCACTGCACCCTGCGCAACGACGTCTTCGTCCTCACCGGAACGGCCCGCGACGGCGACGAACGCTATCTGGTCGACGGCGGCCTCCTCCCGCCGAAGATCAACATCATCGCCCCCGAGCATGCCATCTCCTTCAAAGAGATGATCAACCGCCTGCAGCGCATCGACCGCACAGGGGGTGCGGGAAGAAATTGATTTTCCGGCTCTCCGGCAATGGGCAAAATTTTGGCCACAGATTCACGCAGATTTGCTCAGATCAAACCAAGTCCATGTATTTTCCGGTTTTTGCTTTGCATCTGCGCTCATCAGCGTTCATCTGCGGCCAATGTGCTTTTCCCTGGTTCAAGATTCAACCATCTTTAGCAGTACATACCGGCATTAGCTGGCGTTAAGTGCGCAACCGAATTGATTTTTAAACATGTCAAAGAGTAGAATCAGCTCTGTCCATCCTCAACCTGTCATCGGAGTGCCTTGCCATGCGAAAGATCCTGCGTCTCTCCCCTCTGCTTCTCGTCCTTTTCGCCGCCGCCTGCGTCACCATCAACATCTACTTCCCCGCCGAGCAGGTGCGCGGCGCCGCCGACCGCATCGTCGACGAGGTCTGGGGCGAGCGCGGACGTGAAGGGGCGCCTCTGCGGGCTCCGGCCAACCCCGGTTCCTCCTTCCTGCAGATCCTCGGCCCCTCCGTCGCCTACGCCGCGCAGGACATCGACATCACCACCCCCGAGATCCGCGCCATCCGCGAGTCGATGCGCGAGCGCTCCGGCTCCCTCTTCCCCTACCTCGACTCGGGGAATGTCGGAGTCGGCGCCGACGGCTTCCTCAAGGTGCGCAGCACCGAAGGGCTTGACCTGCGCGCTCGCGGCGAGGTGACCCGCCTCGTCAACGCTGAAAACGAAGACCGCTCCCGCCTCTACCGCGAGATCGCCCGCGCCAACGGCTTCCCCGACCGCGCCGGAGAGGTCCAGCAGATTTTCGCCGAAACCTGGCGCCAGCGCGCCGCCTCCGGGTGGTACCTCGAGCGCAACGGCGGCTGGGCGCAAAAGTAGGGGCGATCCTTGTG
>JARFUG010000009.1 GCA_029289095.1 Desulfuromonadales bacterium | reverse complement strand
AGTTGGGAGTTGGGAGTTGGGAGTTGGGAGCAAGTAGCCAGGAGCCCAGAGCCAGAGCCCAGAGCCGAGCTATTCTTTCATACCACATGCAAAGGAGGTCACGATGGAGTTGCTGGAAGCGATCAGGACGCGCAGGAGCGTGCGCAAGTTCGAGGGACGGGAGGTGGAGCCGGAGAAACTCAGGGCTGTGCTGGAGGCGGTGCAGCAGGCGCCTTCCTGGGCGAATCTTCAGTGCTGGCGCTTCGTTGTGGTGCGCGACGCCGCTGCGCGGGCGAAGCTGAGCGAGTGGTCGTTCGTGGAGTCGTTCTTCGCGCCCCTGGGCTACAAGACCAACCCGGCCCAGAAAGCGATCGCGGAGGCGCCGGTGGTGATCGTCGCCTGCGCCGATCCGTCGCAATCGGGAAGCCTGGGAGAGCAGCCCTACTATCTGGCCGATCTCGGCATCGCCGCCCAGAACCTGATGCTGGCCGCCCACGACCTGGGGCTCGGCGCCGTCTTCGTCGGCGTCTTCGACGAGCAGAAGATCATGGATCTCCTCGGCATTCCCGAGAACATCCGGGTTGTCGGCCTCTTCCCCCTGGGCTATCCGCAAGGGGAGCCCAAGGCGGGGCCGAAGCGAAAGCCCCTGTCGGAGATCGCCTTCGACGGCAAATGGGGAAAGGGGCTGGAGTCCTCAACCACGCCATGACCATCGAGCTTCAGTATTTAACAATCCGTCAGCGCTTCTGCGTTTCCAGCAGCGCCGTCAGCGTCGCTTCGCTGAGGAAAAGCAGGGGATCGACGCGGGCGTCGTTCAGGCTCACGCTCCAGTGCAGGTGCGGGCCGGTGGCGCGCCCGGTGGCGCCGACGGCGCCGATCGTCTCGCCGCGCTCCACACGTTGCCCCTCCTTCACCGCGATGGAGTCGAGATGGCAGTACATGGTCACGAGCCCCTGGCCGTGGTCGATGAAGACGGCCTTGCCGTTGAAGAACATGTCGGCCGCGGCGACGACCGTCCCCGGTGCGGGTGCGCGGATCGGAGTGCCGGTGGGGGCGGCGATGTCGAGACCGTTGTGGGGGTTGCGCTCCTCGCCGTTGAAGAAGCGCCGCAGCCCGAAGGGGCTCGTCATGCGCCCTTCGACCGGGAGAATGAAGCCGAACTCCGCCTCCTGGGGTGAAAAGGAGGTGTAGGCCGATCGGGAGATGACGCGGTCTTTTTCGATGCGCCGCAGGTCCTCCGGGTCGGGGTGGACGTGGCGGCGGTTGGGGACGGTGAGGCGCTGCTCGGCATAGGCCTTGTCGGCCACCTCGAATCCGATTTCCTTTCCGTTCGCCTCGATGACGTGGCGGTCGGGCTGAACTCCGAGAGGGATCCCGACTATGGCCTGCCACCCCGATTCGGCGCGCTTGACCAGCACCCTGTTCCCCTGGTAGGTCACCTCGGGTGGAATTTCGCCGGCGGATGGCAGCGCGATGATGGCGATTCCGCCCGGCGCCGCCTCCTGGCGCGGCGGATGGGCCGAAACGGCGCTGCAGAAAAAGAGGGAGAGAAAAAGGGCCGCGGCAATGAGAGGTGCAGACGTTTTCATTTCGAATCTCCGGAACATGGTCATGGCAGAAGGAAGCGGGGTCATCCTAATACGAATGGAACAAAAGAGGAAGTCAGGATCGGGCAGAAGCGCACGAATCCTCATCGAGACGGGAAGAAGTTCGGTGCTGTTCAGGAAATACTTTAACACCCCGTCCAAGTGGTGTTAAAGTATTGGGATGAATTTCCCTCGAATCCACCTGACCCGGTGATCCCCCTTGCCGAGAAACCGTAGCAGAGACGTCCATCGCGGACAACCCAACCCCCCCTCTCCGGAGCGACAGGGACTTCTCGTCGCCCACTACGGCATCGCGGTGGAGGTCCTCTTCGATGACGGGGAGCGGGCAATGGTGCGGGTGAAGCGCAATTCCGGCCACGTCGTTGGCGATGCCGTCCGTGTCCAGGGCGATCTGCTCACCCGAGGGGTGCGAAACACCGAACTGCGACGCCGCGACGCCCGAGGGGGGCTCCATCTGGTGGCGGCCAATCTCGACGTCCTCGGCATCGTCATCGCCCCCCATGCGCCGGACGGCTTCATCGACCGCGCCATCGTTGCAGCGCGCGCCGCCGGGCTTCGTCCCTTCATCGTCGTGAACAAGTGCGACCTGCCTGGCTCGGAAGAGCTCGTGGCCGCAGTGGAACGGACCTATGCCGCATCGGTCCCTGTGTTCCCCCTGAGCGCCCTGACCCGCGAGGGGCTCGCGGCGCTGAAGGCCTTTCTGGCCGAGGGGCGCCGGGGAGCCTTCGTCGGCACGACTGGGGTGGGGAAGAGCTCATTGCTCAATGCGCTCTGCCCACAGATCGATCTAAAGACGGCGGAGGTCAGCGGCTACAAGGGGATGGGGCGGCACACCACCACCGTTTCCACCCTGCACGTTCTTCCCGAGGGGGGAGAACTCGTCGACACCCCCGGCTTTCGCGATTTCGGCCTGGTCGAAATCTCCCCCGAGGAACTCGCCGCACATTTCCCCGGCTTCGAAAAGACCCGGGAGCTCACCTGCCGCTTTCGCAATTGCCGTCACTGCAGCGAACCAGGGTGCGCCGTCGTCGAGCTCGTCGAATGCGGGGAAATTGCCCCCGAGCGCTACGAGACGTACATTGTCCTGCTCGCCGAAGTCGAAGCCGACGAGGAGGAGCGCAAGCGCAAGGGGTGGAGAAAAAGCTGATGGCCCATCTCACCGCGCGCCAGGGATACGGCAGTCTTATTGAGAGGCTGAACCGCTTTCCCCAAGGGGCGCCTCCGTCGCGCGTTCTTTTTGAAATCCTCGCCCTTCTTTTCAGTGAGAAAGAGGCCGAACTCGTCGCCAGGCTCCCCGTGCGCCCCTTTACGACCGCAAGGGCGGCCAAGGTCTGGGGGGTCGGTCTTGTTGAAGCCGAGAGAACGCTTCAGGCTCTTGCCGGAAAGGCCCTTCTCGTCGATCTGGAGATGAAGGGGCGAACATATTACGTTTTGCCTCCGCCCATGGCCGGTTTCTTCGAATTCGCCCTCATGCGGGTGCGCGGCGACATCGACCAGAAGCTCCTCTCCGAGCTCTACGAACAGTACATCAGCGTGGAAGAGGATTTCATCAAGGCCCTCTTCGTCGGCGGCAAGACCCAGTTCGGCCGCGTCCTGGTGCAGGAGAGCGTCCTGACCTCCAGCGAGGCGCTGCACGTTCTCGATTACGAGAGAGCTTCGGCGATCATCGAGTCGGCCACCGATATCGGAATCGGTCTGTGCTACTGCCGGCACAAGCGCCACCACCAGGGGAAGGCCTGCAGCGCCGAGCTCGATATCTGCATGACGTTCAACAACGCCGCCGCCTCCCTCATCCGCCACAACGTGGTGCGGCGGGTCGACAGGAGCGAGTGCCTGGAGCTTCTGCACCGAGCCTTCGAGCAGAACCTGGCGCAGTTCGGCGAAAACGTGCAGCAGGGTGTGAGCTTCATCTGCAACTGCTGCGGGTGCTGCTGCGAGGCGATGCTCGCCGCCCGGCGCTTCGGCATCATGCGGCCGATCCACACCAGCGGCTTCATCGCCCATGTCGAGGAGAGCTGCACAGGATGCGGGCGTTGTCTGCCCACCTGTCCGGTCGGGATCATGACGCTCCACACGGAAGAGGAGCAGGGGAGGGGAGCGAAGAAGGCTCTCATCGAAGACGATCTTTGCCTCGGCTGCGGCGTCTGCGCAAGAAACTGTCCACGAAAATCCATCGTGATGCACAGGCGCGGCGAAAAGATCATCACCCCCGTGAACGGCACGCACCGCACGGTCCTCATGGCGATCGAGAGAGGGAAGCTCCAGCACCTCCTCTTCGACAACCGCGTTCTGTGGAGCCACCGTGCTCTTGCGGCCGTCTTCGGGGTCATCCTCAACCTGTCTCCGGTAAAACGAGCCCTTGCCGGAGAACAGATCGGATCGCGCTACCTCGGGGCGATCTGCGAAAAGTACGGCATTTAAATCGAATTCGTTTTCACCACCAAGCCACGGAGAGCACCAAGGAAACCCTGAATCGTTCAATGATCTTCCTTGGTGTCCTTGGTGTCTTTGTGGTGAGCTTTCGAACTCTATTTCTCCGTCTGCTCCGGTGTTCTTGGAATAAAAGTGCCGGACCTTGCCCAAAGGACATTTTGATGAAAAAGTTCCTCCCGCTTCTGTTTTTGGTCCTGCTCATCCCTCTTCTTGGCGCCTGCGACCGGATGCCCAAATTGAGTCCGCTCCCTCAGAATGGGGTCATTCTCGCCTTCGGCGACGGCCTGACCTACGGGACCGGCGCCGGGGAGGGGGAGAGCTACCCTTCCGTTCTGCAGCAGCTTGTCGGTCGCCAGGTTATCAATGCGGGCGTCCCGGGAGAGTCGACCGATGAGGGCGTGAGGCGTCTTGCCGAGGTTCTTGCCGACGTCGAGCCCGATCTGGTGATCCTCCTTCACGGCGGAAACGACATGCTTCGGCGTTTCGACGCCGGCCGGCTCGAGGCCAATATCCGAGAGATGGTCCGAATTTCGCGCGAAGCGGGCGCCGATGTCCTTCTCATCGGCGTCCCTGCCCCGGCCGCTTTCTTCCAGACGGCATCGCTCTACAACCGGGTTTCCGCCGACCTGAGAGTCCCCATGGAGATAAACACTCTGGCCCACATTCTCTCGCGAAAGGAGATGAGGAGCGAAG
This sequence comes from Desulfuromonadales bacterium, assembly GCA_029289095.1. Classification (GTDB taxonomy): domain Bacteria; phylum Desulfobacterota; class Desulfuromonadia; order Desulfuromonadales; family JACZKF01; genus JARFUG01. Next base: position 64,438 of record JARFUG010000009.1, on the reverse strand, counting down.
ACATCTTCCCCAATGCTGCCGGGTATGCCTCCCTGGCCGAGGCGATCGCCAAGACGATTCGCAAGGCCGAACGCTGAACGAAATCCCGAACTTTTCCTGTGCAAAAAACCCATGCTAGAATGGGCTCACAGGGCGGGAGCATGATGGTTGCAGAGTTTTCCCGCGCGAGCGAGGTGTCGATGCCGAGCCGCAACGATCTGGCAAAAATCCACATCGCGAAAAAAGAGCTGGGACTGGACGAGAGCACCTATCGCGGGGTCCTGTGGGACCGCTACCACAAAGAGTCGGCCGCCGAGCTTACTGAGAGCCAGGCGGCCGACCTCATCGACCTCTTCCGACAGAAGGGATGGCGGCCCGCTTCCTTCGGTCAGCGCGGCCTGATTCACATCCTCTGGCGCAAGCTCCATGCGGCTGGAGCGGTTGCAAGTACGGATGAGTCGGCTCTTGCGGCCTTCGTCGAGCATGCCACCGGCAAGGGCGACCTGCGGAGGCTCACCGTGCGGGAGGCGAGCCGTGTGATCGAGATGCTGAAGAAGTGGCTCGCGCGCGTGGAAGGAGCCGACCGGCGGCATTGAGATAAAACTCCATCCTCACTCACGAAAGGTTAGAATTTTCTTGGATTGATCAGGGTTCGGAGGTATGCTCCTCGTCAGGCTCAATCACCTGACCTGAACTCCGGACATCTTCCATGAATGTCAGCGAAGCATCCTTCCAGAAGGTGCTGCAGAAAAACCCGACCCTCTGCATGTCGGGGCTGGTCTCTGCGGAATTTGGCAGAGAGCTCCGGATCGATTTTCGGGGCGAGCGCCTGGGCCTCGAATCGGCTTTTGAAGACTTCGCCCTGTGCTGCGACTGGCTCCTCGACTGCACTCCCCTCAAGCGCGTCTCCTTCGTCGCCCCCGCCAGCAGCATCCTTGCCTCGCACATCGGGAAACAGCTCGATCGCCCTGTCCCAAACGGCGCTCTCATCGCCGCCGTCCTCCACATGCGCCTTCCTGCCCACCCTCTGCCCGATTCGCCCGACGTCCTCGTCGGCATTTCCCTGCGTTCGCCTACGCTGGTCGGACTCGAAATCCCGAAAAGGGAAAAAAGAAGGAAGTGATCGGTAAGCCCTCGATGTGAATGCGTTTTGCGTCCCTAAGATCTCCCGACCTCTTAGCGGGGAGTGGTATAATAGGCGCGATGCTTTGGAAGAGCGACGGAGCCTGTCATGGAAAAACGATTCATATCAGATCCGACCTGTGCCCTCGCCCCCGGGAAAGGTTTTCTGCCTGCCGAGGACCCGCTGCTGCGCCTTTCGGCGCCTTTCGATCCCTGGGAGGAGAAAGCTGCCGATCTGCCGAAGCTCCTGCTGAGCGATCGTCTTCGCTCGACGATCGAGAAGCTCGCGCCCTTTCCCGCCGACCTCCTGGAGGGGAGCCGCGAGTTGGAGCGGGCCATGGTGATCCTTTCCTTTCTCGGGCATGCCTACGTCTGGGGGAAGAACCCCCCGGCGGCGTCTCTGCCGGCGCGCATCGCCGTCCCCTGGCATGCGGTGGCCCGTCGCCTGGGACGCCCTCCGGTTCTTTCCTACGCGTCATACGCCCTGCACAACTGGCGGCGCCTCGATCCCGCGGGGCCCGTCTCCCTGGGGAATATTGCCCTGGCTCAGAATTTTCTAGGCGGTCTCGACGAGGAATGGTTCGTTCTCGTCCACGTCGACATCGAGGCACGGGCTTCGCAGGCTGTCGCCGCTTTTTTCCCGGCGTGTCAGGCCGCCGAACGCGCAGATGCGGAGGAACTGGCGAGAGGACTCGAGATCGTGGTCCGGGGGCTTGAAGCGATGGTCAAGACTCTGGAACGGATGCCGCAAAGGTGCGATCCATATATCTACTTTCATCGCGTGCGCCCCTATATACACGGGTGGAAGGATCACCCCTCCCTACCGGAAGGGATGCGTTACGAGGGAGTGGCCGACTACGGAGGGCGTCCCCAGAGGTTCCGTGGCGAGACGGGCGCCCAGAGCTCCATTGTCCCAGCGCTCGACGCTTTTCTGGGGATCACACATCGGGACGACCCTCTGCGCGCCTATCTGCAGGAGATGCGCGACTACATGCCCCCCGAACACCGCACCTTCATCGAGGTGCTCGAATCGGCGTCGCGGGTGCGCGAGACGGTCGCACGATGCGCCCCGCAAGAGCCTGAACTGCGCCGTCTCTACAACCGCTGCGTGCGCCTCCTCTACGAATTTCGCACCATGCACGTCAAGTACGCCGCCCGCTACATTCAGGAGCAGAGCCAGAAGAATGCGGCCAACCCGTCCGCGGTCGGCACCGGTGGAACCCCCTTCATGCGCTATCTGCAGAAGCACCGGCAGGAAACCGAGGAACATCTGCTCTGACGGCGGCACGATGGAGGTTACCCCATCTCCCGGATGGCGGCCAATGTTGCATCGATTTCGGCGGGGGTGTTGATGATCGAAGGTGTCAGACGGGCATGGGAGGGGCTGTAGGGAGTGACGCTCGCGACGATGCCGCGCTCGCCGAGGCGATCGACCACCTGCTGGGGTGTGTGACCGTCGACATCGAAGCAGACGATGCCGGATGAAAGGGCTTCCGCCATGGGAGTATGCAAGGTGACGTGCCTCATTTTCGCAAGCCCCTCCTTGCACTGTCGGCTCAGAGCATGCGTGCGTTCGGCAATATGCGCCTTTCCGATCTGCCGGTGAAACTCGAAGGCTTCGGCAAGAGCCCACTGATGCTCGAAGGGTTTGAAGCCCCCCGGAGTCATGCGCCCTCCCCAGGTGCCGTCAGGAGTGAATGTGGGGATCAGGGTATTGACCATGCTGCGGATTCCGGGCTTGCCCCAGACGATTCCCGTTCCTCGTGGGCCGAAAAGCCATTTGTGGGCGCCGGCCATGAAAAAGTCGCACCCGAGATCTTCCATGACGAAGTTCTCTACTCCCAGCCCGTGCACCCCGTCGATTCCAAGCAGGACCTTGTCCTGTTCGTCGCGACCGGCGTTGATCCTCCTCAGTTCGTCAGCCAGGGGTCTGACGGGGAGTTTCAGACCCGTTTTGGAATGGACCCATGTGAGGGCGAGCAGCCGGGTTTCGGGGCGGACAGCCTTGATCAGGGTCTCGACGATCTCTTCTTCCGAAACGCTCGATGCCTTTTCGAAAAGAGGAATCTCCCGCAATGTGGCGCCGGAGTCCCGCCGCTTGTAACGCAGAGCCTGATGGGTTGAATAATAATCCTGATCGGTCGTCAGAAGTTCCTGCTCGGCCCTGACCTGCAAGCCGTTGTATACCAGCCCAAGGCCCATGGTGGTGCTGTCGGTCAGCGCGACTCCCGCGAAATCGACCCCCAGGTACGCCGCTGCGGTGCGACGCACCCCATGTTCCAACTCCAGGCGCTTTTCCTCGACGGTGAGTGCCGGATTGGCGTCGAGAAGTTGGCGGTATCGGGCGATGGCCTCGCGCACCTGGCTCGGGTTGGAGGCCAGGAGCAATGTCGACAGGTGGATGTACTGCGGGTCGAGATCAAAATGTCCCCGGATCGTTTCCCACGCCTCTTCTCCAGAGAGCCCGGCCGGTGGGGACATGGCTGTTTCCTCCCTGTCAGTGCCCCCCATGGCGCTCAAAAGCCCGGCAGCAACGACGGCTCCGCTTCCCTGCAGAAAGGCTCTTCTGGTGATCTTCATTGGCACGTTTACGGATGCGGCGGGTGGGCGTCTGTCTGTCAATCCCCATTTTCGGTCAGAATGACCGAAAATCAAGGAGGCTCCTCGGACTCTTGACACCACGACCTCTCTTTCTAAAGTGTTCAGAGTTCCACATCGTGAGATCGCAACCGTGGAGGAGAAAATGCGCAGAAAAACATTGCAGGAAAGTGGAAGGAAGGCGCCTCACTTCCTCCTGACGGGGATCGCCGCCGGGCTGGTTGCCGGAGCCGTCACAGGTCGGGCGGACAAATTTCTGGACCGTTTCGTCAGCCCACGCCAGAAAAGGGCTGACCGGCGTTTGCGCAAGGGGAGCGCCCACGAACTGGCTGGTCCCTATTTCGCGCGCAAGCTCACTGGAAAGAAGCTCAGCCGAAAAGAGGAGAAGCGCGCCAAAATCCTCTTCGGACTGGCTTATGGCGTCGGATGGGGGCTGATCCATGCCGCGCTGCGAAGAAAATTCCCCCAACTATCTCGCCTTGCAGGGGTTCCCTTCGCGATCCCCTTTTTTTTCGCTTGCGACGGGATGATCGCGCCGCAGTTGGGGATCTCACCTGGTCTGCGCCGGATACCATGGCAGCCCAGCGTCAAGGAGATGGGGAATCACATCGCCTGGACGGCCGCTTCTGAAATGGTCCACAGGGGCATGGCGAGGGCACTGCGGTAGCGCAGTTGCGCGAGGAAGGAGGGCACAATGTTATGGAAATCTAAAAAGCGCCAAACCCTGTCCGGCGAGCTTCCGACCTGGCTCAACGGAATCCTGATCTTCGGCGCCCTGGGCGTACTCGTCCTGTCGGAAATCCGGCGCCCGCTGCGCAGCACGGTCGAGAAGAAACTCCGCCACGACCTGCGCAATCTCTCCATGTCGGCGATGACGGCGACGGCCGTCGCTCTGACGGAGAAGCCAGTGACGTCCAGACTTACAGCCGCGGCGGTGCGAAATCGCACAGGGTTGTTACCTTCCGTTCGGCTCCCGGCGGGAGCCGAACTTTTTCTCTCCATCATGCTGCTCGACTATACCCTGTATCTCTGGCACTACCTGACCCATAGGGTTCCGTTTCTCTGGCGTTTCCACCGCGTCCACCACGCCGATCCGGATCTCGACGCATCGACTGCCCTGCGTTTCCACGCCGCCGAAATGATTCTCTCGGTCCCCTGGCGGGCCGCTCAGGTGCGTCTTTTTGGAATTTCGCCTCTTGCCCTGTCGATCTGGCAGACCCTCACGCTCTTGGCGATACTCTTCCACCATTCCAACGTGCGCCTTCCGGCCGCTTTTGAGCGCCGCCTCTGTCGCCTGATCGTCACCCCCCGCATGCACGGCATCCATCACTCCATCGTTCCCGAAGAGACCGCTTCCAACTGGGCGACGATCTTTTCCTGGCCCGACTACCTGCACGGAACAGTGAGGCTCAATATCGCCCAGGACGAGATCACCATCGGTGTCCCCGCTTTCCGGAATCCGGACGAACTCACCCTCGGCAGGCTCCTGGCAATGCCTTTCGTCTTCCATCGACCGACCTGGAGATTCCCCGAAAACGGCACTCCTGCACGAATCGAATCCCCTGCACTGCCCCGGACGATGCTGGCGGAGTGATGCCGCAGGTTTCACCGCAAGCGGTGAGCCGCACCTCGGATTGCACCTTCATCGATTGCCGCTATGCTGAAAAGAGACGTGAAAGGAGGTGCAGCGATGAAAGTCAAGAAAGGGGATGTCCTCGTCTGCTCCGGCGCCGACTGCGACCTGGAGCTTACCGTGACGCAGGTCTGCCGGGGGCAGAGTTGTCACGCCGATCAGGAGTGCGATATCGAAGTCACTTGCGGCGGTAATCCGGTAGATGTCGTAAGGGGGGGAGAACTCAGAGAAGGTTGACGTAGAAGAAAAATCGGCTGACGCATGTGTTCCCCCTGAGCCCTTCCCGGCGCAAGGGGGACTTCAATGTGGAATGGACGGAGTCCTTACCTTTTGAGCATCTGGGTCCTGCGGCGCTTCTCGGCGTAATCGGGCTCGTGGCTCATCCGCCAGATGATTCTGAGCCTGTGCCGGACGGACTGGATCCGTGCGGCCCCCATCGCCAGGGCGGCCGCTGCGAAGACGAGCAGGGCGAGTCCGCTGTATTCGAAGCCGAATTCCCGTTGGACGAAGCGGTGTCCCACCTGGAGCAGGGCCGCGCACAGAAAGGCATAAAGAGAGACCCGCAGCAGAAGGCGACCGACGATGGCGGAATTGACCTGACCCGTCGATGCCTTCGATTCCAGGCGTTTCCACCGTGCCTTGAGGAGGCCGTCGACACAAAGACCGGCGGCTGTCAGATTGTCGATGAGACGAACCAGAAGGTAGCCGAAGAACGTTCCCCAGATCAATGCAACCACGATCATTCCAAAAGACATCCTGCCTCCTCCTTACGGCTGTTTGCACAAGAGCCTTCCCCATCGGCAACAAGACAGCTTCGCTGCGTGCGTAGGTATGATGACCATAAAGTGCCGAAAAAGCAATCGAGAACTCAAGTTCGGCCATCCGTCATCTCTATGCACAGGCGTTTCTCAGCGGATTAAAAGGAAGGGATCCTGCCCTTGAGCGAGGCGACATGTCGGCTATAGTGCAGGAAAAGGCAGAGGGGAGAAACGCCATGGATATTTTGCGCATCTTTTTCGCCATCGTATTTCCGCCGCTGGGCGTTTTTCTGCAGGTCGGGATTGGAAGGGATTTCTGGATCAATGTCGTTCTGACGCTCCTGGGATATATACCCGGAATCGTCCATGCGGTATGGGTGATCGCCCGTCGATGAGCACCATCTGCGCCGGCCCTTCGGGGACTCCAAAGGGCCGGCTGGAAACATTGCCTTGTGTTCCGTTAGTGAATTCCCTCCGCTAATTTCTGCCCTTAAAGTGGCTTCGGCAAGCAGAGGTTTTCGGCGTTGTGGGTCCTCCTTCCGCAGTTGGTGCAGACAAAACGCGGATTTTCGAATATCTTTTCGATCTCGGGATTCATTGCCGTCGGCTTCAGTTGACAGGCATGCAGATCGCAATGCTCCTCAGGGTTCAGGCAGTCGTTTTCGGCCATCGGTTTGCCTCCTTGTGTTTGATGACGGGACGAAATTTACTCCACCGTAAATTACGGCAGACAGAGGGTGCAGGGCTTGTATCCGGCTGCTACGGCGTCTTCCCTCCGGATGAAAGATTCACTGCAGGTCTTGCAGTGATAGTACTTGCAGGCTGGGGTGTGAAACACCCTGCTTCCGACATTGCCGTGATAGATGATCTTTGAGGAGGACTCGACCGTGGGTGGGCTTTCGGGCCGCGTCGTCTGTTTTCTCGCGGGCGCCTCCTTCTTTCTGCTCCCCGAGGCGAAAATCCACGCGCACCCCGCCACGGCGACGGCGGCTCCGATCAACTGCAGCGAGATCTTCATCACATCCTCCTCCTTTCCGGAGATGCAGTACGAAACGGCGTCTTGCGCATTTCAGATTGTCTAAAAGATATCGCATGGATAGCCTCAGTCAAGAAAAGCGACTCTCTTTAATGATGATTCGTGAGTTGCGGTGGAGACAATTTTGTGGCTAAGTTTAATCATCTGATTAAACAACCAGGAGCCGCAATGACTCGCCGCGATATCATTCTTCAGATCCTGTCCGAAGCCACCGCCCTCTCAAGCAAGGAAGCAGAAGCCTTATTCGAGGAGATGGTGGCAGAAGGGATGATCGGCAGCACCGGTCTTGACGAAGAATTCTCCAGGGTGCAGGCCGAGCACCTTCTGGATGATTTCCGTGAAGAACTCCCCGGGATTCGCCGCTGGCTGTGCGAAACGGGATTGATGGGCGCTTGCGGACATGCGTGACGTTCCCGGCAGTGGTTGAAAAGCAAAAAGGCCCGCAGATTTGCGGGCCTTTTTGCTTTTCAGGGCAATGATTATTCGATGGTGAAGCTACCGTCCGCGGCGATGGAAATTGCCTTGTTCAGGTACTGGAATCCGTGGGGATTCTTGTAGGCTCCCGGCTCGTCGGTGACGGCGAAGAAGGCCCCGGCGGAGCGCGCCCCTGTCGCGCAGTAGAGGATCACCCGCTTGTCGGTGGGGAGCTTTGCGATGGTCGCGGCGAGGTCTTTGTAGAACTCACCGTCCGGGACGCAGACGGCGCCGGGGAGGTGTCCGGCCGCAAATTCACGCTCGCTGCGCACGTCGATGAGAACCACCTGTCCGGAGGCGACCGCTTTCTTGAACTCTTCCGGGGAGATCACTTCGGGAAGAGCGCCCGGGGCGGCCGTTTTGGGGGCCTCGACGATACCGCTTGCCTCATTCCCCCAGAGGGCGTAGTTCTGCTTGCTCCATTCGGGGACGCCGGCCGAATAGACCCGCACCCTGGTATACCCCATTTTGATTGCCTCGACGGCGCCCTCGTGGCTCAGCTCGCAGTGATGCCCGCCGCAATAGAAGACGAGCAGGGTGTTCTTGTCGGCCGGGAGAAGACCCTTTCTCTGCTCGAAGAGGACCTTGGGGATCGAGACGGAGCCGGGAATGAACGACTTGCGGTGCACAAGCGGGGGGCGCGAGTCGATGAGGGCGAAGACTTCCTTGTCGCCGGCGTCGAACATGCGCTTGAGGTGGGGAGTTTCGGTGATGAGATATCCGCCGTCCTTCACCCACTGGGGCTCCCCTTCGTACCAGACCTTGATGTTGGTGAAGCCATGCTTCTTGGCGATCTCCGCCGCTTCGGGGCTCAGGTGGCAGGCCAGCCCTCCGCAGTAGAAGATGACGAGACGGTCCTTGGGAAGCTTGTCGAGGTTGGCCTCCAGCATCGGGGTGGGGATGCTGATGGCGCCGGGGACGTGTCCTTCTTCATAGCGCACTTTGGGGCGAACGTCGACCAGCAGGAAACGCGTGTTCTTCTCGAGCGTTTCCTTGATGAGGGTTTTGTCGCCGAACTCCTGGGCGAACAGGGCCTTGACCTCGGCCGTGGTGATGCGCAGGGCCGGGTCCTGGGGGACCTGTTTGGGAGCCTCGGCCACGACGGGAGCGGGCGCCTGAGCCGCTGAGGGAGGGGCCTTCTGGGGCGTTGCACATCCGGAAACAAAGAGTAGTGAGCATGTGACAAGAACACCGGTGAAGAATCGCATCTTCATAATGCCTCCTTGCATGTTTGAGCGTGACAGGACGAACCTCGCCACCATGGCGACTTCCCGCTTAAGAACAACTATTCGTTTGGAGAGACTCGACCTCTGAAGGGTGCTCTTCGTCGTCGAGATTGAAAAGGAGGTTGGCGGCGATGTACATGAGCAGACATAAGCCGATTCCTCCGAGCACGATGCCGATTTCAGTCGGAGAAGGAAAATAGCTCAACAGTCCGTCCGGACCGACGCGATGCACGTCGGGGCGCATCGGAACGAGCTGGCCCGCCACGACCAGGTTGTAGCGCATGAAAAAGATCCCCACGATGGCGCTCGCGGCGGCCAGAACATTGATGCTGAAGCTCCTGGCCTTGGTGAACAGGATCAGGGCAAAGGGGATCAGCATCCCGAGAAGGACCTCGAACAGCCAGAAGCTTGTGCTCAGCGGGCCTGCGACCAACGCCATCATCGCTTCGTATTTTCCGGGAGGGGCGCCGTAAATGGAGGTCAGCACCTTCCAGATCTCGAAGAAGATCAGGATGCCCAGCAGCAGACAGAAGAGCTTGCCGATGGCGTGCATCGTCTCTTCGACGTTTCGGGGCATCTTCTCCCTGTAGTACCGATGGGCGAAGAGGAGCAGGACGATGGCGCAGCCGGTGACGGCGGCCGAAAGGATGAAGTAGATCGGCAGGAAGGGGCCGTGCCACCAGGGGCGGGCGTCGAGAAATCCGAAGACCGCACCGAGGTTGCTGTGCGCCGCGACCCCTGCGATAAAGCCGGCAAGCCCCAGGTAGCCGGCGAAACGGTGATCGCCGCGCATCATGAACCAGAACTCGATGAGGATGCACACAAGATAGATGCCGTACAGCGTCCCCATCCACCAGATGGCAGCGTGCAGGTTGGGGGAGATGATGTTGTAGACGAGCATCCGCAGCGGGTGCCCGATTTCCGTGGCGATGACCGCAAATCCGGCCAGAATGGTGAAGATCGCCATGGCGATGGCGCGTTTGCCGATCACTTCGAACGATTTGATCCCGAAGACATGACCGAGGGAAGAAACGAGGCACAGTCCGGTTGAGGAAACGACGAAGAAGACATACGTGGAAATCTGGATCCCCCAGGGGACCTGCCGGTGGACGTTGTAGACCTCGACGCCGTGAATGAGATAATTGAAAAGACCCACGAGACCGAGGATGAGGAGAAAGCCGGCGAGCACCCCCCACAATTTCCCGCCGGGCGTGAACACGATTCTTTCCTTGAAGGCTGTGTGATTCATCATCCGCTCCTTCAGGCGATGTAGTAAAGATTGGGGCGAGTGCCGACCTCGGGCTTGAGGACGCGCCAGTGGCGCGCCGCCAGAAGCTTCGAGACCTCGCTCTGCGGATCATTCAGATCACCGAAGACCCGCACCTTCGTCGGACAGGTGTCGACGCAGGCCGGAAGCTTCCCTTCGTAGATGCGATGCTCGCAGAAGGTGCATTTGTCGATGGCCTTGAACTGGTGCTGTTCGAAGCGCGCATCGTACGGGCAGGCGGTGATGCAGGTCTTGCACAGGATGCAGCGTTTGTAGTCGACCCGAACAATGCCGTCGCGCGTTTTGTAGGTGGCGCGGGTCGGGCAGACATGCTCGCAGGGGGTGTTGGAGCAGTGCTGGCACTGGCTCGGCTCGAACTTCTGCTTCAGCCGCGGGTAGGTCCCCTCGATCCCCTTGGAGGAGATCCAGTTCCGGTAGCTGTCGCGCCCCTCGAGCACCAGACTGTTTTCGCGCTTGCATGCCACATCGCATGCCTTGCAGTCGATGCACCGGGATGGATCGATGACCATGACCCATCGTTTCTTTTTTTCGTTTGCCATGGCTTAAGCCTTCCTGATTTCGACAAAGGTTTCGTGCATGCAGGCATTGCCTGAAACGGGCTCGAAGTGGGACTCGAGGATCGCCGCCTGGGTCGCCCCCTTGCCGTAGACGAGCGGCTTGCCCTGCGACAGGCTCCCGAATCCGTGGGCGAAGTAAACGCAATCGGGCCGGATCCCCTCAGTCACCTGGGCCTTGATGCGCACTTCGGCGCCCGAGCGGTTCTGCGCCACGACCAGATCGCCGGAGCGTATTCCCATCTCTCGGGCCTTGGCGGCATTGATCCAGAGGCTGTTTTCCGGCATGTGCCAGTTGAGTTCGGGGAACGCCGCCGTCATCGAGTGGGTGTGAATGGCGTGACGTCCCACCAAAAAGCGAAACTGCCCCTTGCCGGGTTCTTCAGGCCGCCGGTAGACCGGCATCGGGTCGAGACCGCGCCCGGCGAAATCCTCGCTGTACAGTTCGATCTTTTTGCTCGGGGTGGCCACCGTCTTTTTGCCGCTGCGGTATTCCCCCATTACGGCGCTGCGTCCGTCCGTATAGAAGCCTTTTTCGCGCAGCATCTCCATCGCGCCGGGCAGACCCGAGACGAACATCTCGGCATGTTCTTCCACCGTGCCGCTGAAGTAGGTGTCGAGCGTATCGCCGTCCTCGTCCTCGAAGTGCGCTGCCAGGCCCTTGACGATGTCGAAGCAGGGCCGCGTGTCGTACATCGGAGCGATAAGGGGCTGGCGCAGAACGATCACCGGCTCGATGCCGCCCAACCCGTACGGGGGGTCGAAGCGCTCAAGGTAGTTCGACTCGGGAAGGACCACGTCCGAATACCAGGCGGTGTCGCTCATCATGGTGTCTATGGTGACGATCAGATCAAGCTTGTCGAACAACTCGAAGGTCTTGTTGCGGTCGGGGACCGAGTCGATGACATTCTGCTTGTTGATGAACATCCCTCTGATGCGGTACGGATCGCCCTTGATGGCGCGGTCGCGCCAGGCGATCCAGGAGCCGTCGCGGGGGTTGAGGAACATCACGTCCTCTTCCTCGAGGCGCGGCCGGGGATTGCTGTACCATGCAGGCTCGTAGAAGTAGCCCTTCATCGGGATGGAGATGTTGGGGATCAGGCCCCCTGGACGATCGAAGCTCCCCGTCACCGCATTGACCATGGCGATGGCGCGGCGGGTCTGTACATCGTCTCTGAGCCACGAGGAGCGGCGCCCGGGATAGAAGACGGCTCCAGGCGTCTGGGCGAACTCCCGCGCGACGGTGCGGATCTCGGAGGCCTCGATCCCCGTCTCGCCTTGCGCCCACTCGGGGGTGTACTGCGTGACGTGTGCGGCCAACTCCTCGAATCCCGTGCAGTGCTCCCGGACGAAGGCTTTGTCGTAGAGATTCTCACCGATGATGACGTTGAGCATCGCCAGCGCGAAGGCCATGTCGGTCCCCGGCTTGATGGGGAACCACTTGTCGGCCTTGGCGGCCGTTTTGGTGAACCGGGGATCGAGATAGATCAGCTTGCGCCCCGGCATGCTCTTGTTGAACATGTCGATGGTGTCGGGGGTCATGAACGCTTCGGCCCGGTCGGCGCCCGCCAGGATGATGTAGCGCGAATTGGCGACGTCCGCGTTGGGATAGGTGCCGAAAACCGACTGGAAGCCCCGGATGTTGGAGCTCAGGCACAGGGTCGGGTGTCGCAGGGAGTTCGGTGAGCCGAAGACCTCGCGGAACTGGTTCCAGTAGTGCTCCTGGTACGTCCCCTCCGACGAGGCGAAAGCGATGGTGGCCCGGTTGCCTCCCTCTTCTTTCACCAGGGTGTTCGTCTTTTCGGCGATGTAGGCGAAGGCCTCATCCCAACTGACCTTCTTCCACTTTCCTTCGCCCCTTTTTCCGGTGCGGATCAAGGGGAATTTGAGCCGATCGGGGTCGTAGGGTGTCGTCGCTCCGGCATTTCCCCGCGCGCACATCATCCCCCTGGATTTGGGGAAGTCTGGCTCGGGTTCAAGGCGCCGGATGACGCCGTTGACCACCTGTCCGCGAAATACGCACTTGTTGGTGCAGATGGCGCAACTGGAATTGACATAGCGCACAGGCCCGTCGCCTGGGATCTTATCCTGCGTCAGAGCGATGTGGCGAAAGACCGGAACCACGCCGAGTCCCGCCACGCCGGCGACTGTCCCTTTCAAAAAGGTTCTGCGAGAAACACTCATGCTGTTCTCCATTGCTCAAGTTGTTTCCATCAGGAATCTCCGGACAGAAACTAAGTTCCAGGGGCCTCGTCGCGTACCGGTACCGCTGCAAGGTTTTCAAGCGTCCGGCTGAGACCCTCGGCAATCTCACTGAAAAATCCCGTCTCGTCATGCTGCTTCAGGGCAGCGGCGAATCCGGTGGGCCAGCCTGTGAAATATTGGCGCGCCAATGTCCGGGCGCCCTCTTGCAATGAGGGGCGCCTGAACATCAGAGCCAGCACCTCGATCATCATCGGAATATAATCCGGGGGGAATCCGGTGTTGAGAGCGATCCCCTGCGCACGGCAGGCTCCACTGAAGCGCAGCATGAAATCGAGACGATCCTCTCCAGGCAGATAGCAACCGGCAAAAAGGGGCGTCTTGGTTCCACCGCGATCATTTATGAAAAGCCGCACGTGCAAATTCTCAAGGGTTTCCAGAGGGATCCCCGACTGCCTGGCCATCTCTTCAGTCGGATACTCCAGTAATGCAGAGGATTTCAGCAACTCTGCACATGTTTGAGGATGCTGTGTCGACATTTCAATCCCTCTTAACCGCACGATTCGGGTTTCTGGTTCATGGGATTTTCCGAATCAGAGGCATGGCTGTGGAGGAAGAGGAAGATGTGCTTCACGGCCCGCTCATTGATGCCGGCTCCGCCGCAGGGGAGCTTCGCTTTGTCACTGGTGAAGAACTGCTGCCACTCGGCGCGGGTGAACTTGCCGGGAACGGGGATTGGTTCTTTGCACTGCTGGGCCTGGCCTGTGAACCAGGCCCACTGACCGCGGTCCTTGTTGGCAGACTCAAAGCCGCTGATATCCCAGGCCAGAACCAGGGAGGGGGCCAGAACGGCAACACAGGCCAACATCGAGATCAGGCAGTTTCTTTTCATGTCAGACTCCTTTGGAATGAATGTTCGTTCTTTCTAATGAATAGATAGCCATATCTATCCGCTTCCAATACAAACTCATGTCAACTTCATCCACTCACGCCTGGATGGCCGCCCAGGCAATATTGGCGAGATCGTCGGCCACTTCGGGCAGAGGCCGCTCCAGCACGCATCGCAGTCGCAGGTCCGCCGGCCGCAGAATCACTCCCGTATAGCAGACGGCGGTCAGAAAGTTGTCCCCCTCTTTTATCTCCCCCGCCCTCACCCCTTCTTCAACGAATTCCCGGATCAATTGGAAAGGCTCGGTGAAACAGAGGGGTACGGCTCCCGGCATGAATTCTCCGTGCCTCATGAAAAGCAGGTACTCCATCATGTCCGGATCCGATTCGGTCAGATCGAAAACGAGATCGGCAAAAGCTCTCAGCCGCTCGTAGGTCCCGGTTTTGCCTGCCAGGCGTCTTTCAAACAACTGCTGGAAATCGGAGAGGGTCTGCTGGTGGAGATGCCTGGCCATGGTCTCCTTGTTGGAGAAGTACCGGTAAATGGCGCCGGTGCTCACCCCGGAGGCTTCCACGATATCCGGTATGGAGACGCCGAAGTAGCCGCGTTTCACAAACAGACGGCGTGCCGCATCGAGCACCCGTTTTTTCTTCTCATCAGGATCGATTTTGCGCATCACGTTGCCCCAAAGAACGAATGTCCTTTCTAACAGCAAACGCCATACCAAGTCAGAGAAGAATTCACACTTCAAGTAGTTCAACTGCCTACAAATATGGGAAAAATTATTCTTTTCTGCACCGCCCGCTCGCGGCCGTCCCTGATGCAAAATGGGAGGCGTTCAGCTAAATGGCGTCGTTCAACCGGTGAAAAGCCGTAAGGATAGAATGTTCGTTCCGAAGCTCTCAGCGCAAGATACTCATAAACATATCAATTGCAATTGTCAAGAAAAAGATAAGTGATGGGGTCGATTTCTATCTTCTCGATTTCCTGTCGATTATCTCGGGGGGGGATGTGCTCTCGCCGGGCAGGCAGGCGACCGCATTGTGTTTTGCGGTATTGATTTTGCCGTAGAAAGGAGCATTGGAGGAGAGCGTTTGCTCGACTCCTGGAAAGGGATTTGAAAATTCCGCCGGGATTTTGTATAGTGAAAGGCTTGTGGGATCGCAGGTGCCACTAAAGGTTGGTCCCCGAATAAAACAGAACTACAACTCGGAATAGGCCCAATTGTGAAATACTCCGCGGCTGTTGGAAAAAAAGAGCGTACGATCGATCCCGAGAGCAAGGCCGAGCGGGTGCTGGATTGTGCGCGAAGACTCTTTGTGGCAAACGGCTATCATCGGGTGTCGATACCCGACATCGTCAGGGAATCGGGCGTCAGTACCGGGGCCATCTACAATATCTTCGGAAATAAGGAAAACCTGGCGCGAGTGCTTCATCAGAATACCCTGGAGGCTTTTCTCGCCGGTTTCAGGGAGCGGCTTCTGGGTCGTGAAACGACCTATGAGAAGTTGCGCGCCTTTGCCGAGCTCGTGTTTGATCTGACCGAATCGGATCCGGGCATGATGGAATATCTTCTCTTCATGCGACACGCCGAGTTCATGGACGGCGCCCCCCCCGTCTGTCTGACCGAGCCTTTCAAGCTTGTCCGAGAGATTGTCATCGAGGGGATAGCACGCGGAGAGATCAAAGACGGCGACTTCTTTGTCTCTGCCGTTTCCTACACGGGCGCCATACTGCGTCCCGCCCAGTTGCGCCTTGAATGCGTCCTGCAGAAACCGATGTCGGAGATGGCCGAGGCTTTCATTGAGAACGCCTGGGCGGCAATCAAGGCCTGAGGGCTCCTTTTTCAAAAGGAACTCCAGCAATGGCCAGGAAAATCTTCGTCTCCGCCACAGGCCAGGACTGCGGCAAGACCACGACCAGCCTCTCGCTCCTCTACCAGGCTCGGCAGAAGTACGAGCGCATCGGCTTCATCAAGCCGGTCGGCCCCAAGCCGATCGATTATCACGGGCGGCGTATCGATACTGATCCGGCAATGATGGCGCAGGTCTACGGACTCGATCATCTGATCGATTACATGTGTCCGGTGGTGGTCGAACCCGGCATGACGCAGGACGTGATCGAGGGGAGGGTCGACGTTTCCGATTTTGAGAAACGCATTCTCCAGTCGGTGGACTATCTCGACGGCCAATGTGACTTTCTCATTGTCGAGGGGGCGGGGCACAGTGGTGTCGGCTCGGTGATCGGCCTGAGCAATGCCCGGGTTGCGGCGATGGTGGGGGCTCCGGTCCTGATGGTGGCGTGCGGGGGGGTGGGGAGTCTCATCGACGCCGTTTCCATGAATCTCTCCCTGTACCGCGAGGAAGGGGCCGAAGTGCGGCTCCTGGTGGCCAACAAGCTCATCCCCGAAAAGCGCGACAGGACTCTGCATCTGCTCAAGACCGCCTTCAGAAACGCCCCCTTTGAGGTGATCGGCGGATTCAACTATCAGCCGATCCTCGCCAATCCGACGCTCAAGAGGGTCGCCAAGGTCCTGGGGGTTGAGGTCGATGGCGATCGCGAAGAGCTGATGCGCATCGTTCATCACGTGCAGATCGGAGCCTCGGCCACCCAGAGAGTGGTCGACATGCTCAAAGAGGATACGCTCCTGATCGTCACCAGCTCACGGGACGAACTTCTGGTGACCCTCTCAAACCTCTACACCCAGCCCGAATACCACCCGAAGATCGCCGGCATGGTGATCCCCGGAAACACCCCAATCTCGAAAATCTCCCAGCAGATCCTCGACAAGAGCGGCATGCCCTACCTGCGGATCAAGAAGCGAACCGACCAGGTCTATCTCGCCATCCACGAGGACGTCGCCAAACTTACCGCCGAGGATGCGGAAAAGATTGCTCTTATCCAGCAGCTCTCGAAGCTTCGCTTCGATTTCGACTATATCGACGAGCTCTTCTCTTCCTGATCGCCGTACCGATGCGGAAGGTGCGCACCCATGTCCCAGTTCACCTATTTCCCCACCCCCGGGTTTTCCGCCAAGCTGGCGCGAATCGAAAAGTCCGATCCGCCGGGCCACCAACGTATTCTCAAGGTCATTGAACGGCTGCTGCAGAACCCCTCCGATTCCGACGGCTGGATGCGCGGCGTCCACCACAGGCGGCTGAAGAAATACGTCGGGCGGCGCGATTACCGGCTGATCTATCATTGGTGCGAGCTGTGCCGCAAGGAGAGTCGCAAACTCGAAGACCATTGCGGCCATTGCCGGCAGGTTCAGGACAACAGCGTGATCTTTTTCGACCTCTACCACAAAAAAGACGCAAGCCGTTTGAAGTGACGCGAAGGTGCTCTCCTGCGGGTTGGAATGCCCGTCGATTCCTGTATCCTTTCAGATAAAGTTCCAATCAGGGAGGTGAGCCCATGAAAGTCGCCATCGAATACTGCTCGCAATGAAACTACCAGTCCCGCGCCGCCGGTCTGGCGGAGTCACTGAGGAAGCGTTTCCAGGCTGATGTCCAGCTCATCCCCTCGGGAGGCGGCGTCTTCGAGGTTGTGGTCGACGGCCGCCTCGTTCACTCGAAGAAGGCTTCCGGGGAGTTCCCGGTGGAAGAAGAACTCCTCGGGCGCATCGGAGGATGAGACGTGGCCTTCTATCTCGTCAGCGCCCGTCCCCGTTCGGACAAGATGGAGGAACTGACGCGCAAGCTCACAGAGGAGGCTTTCCTTGCTCTGCGGCCCTTCGGCCGCGCCTTGACGAAAGGTCTTCTCGGAGCGCGGACCGGCAAGGATGGAACCGTCCTATGGGAGGAGGAGGACTATTGCTCGCCTCCTCTGGCGCAGGAGCGCAGCGCCGTTCTCGATCGCTACTTTGAAAGTCTGGACGTGGAGATGGTGAAGGAAGGCGAGGGGTGGAAACGCATCGCCCATCTGCCGAGGTTCTTTTCCGGTCTTTCCTGAGGGGGCAGGGCCGAGAACGACGTCGAAACCGTGAAAACGATCACTGAAGCGGCGGAGACCGCCTCGGTCGGCAAGGCTCAGCGCCGTCAAGCGCCGGCAGATCTTTATCGCTCTACTTGCACGCCGAGTATTTTTTCCATCTGTCCGAGGGCGAATTCTCCCTCTTGAACATCCAGGGGAGCTACGGAATCCCCCGGAACCCTTACCCGGTAACCGCGAACTGCCGCCTCGATAGCGATGTAGTAGATGCAGATATTGGTGACGCACCCGGTCAAGAGCAACTCCTTCACTTCACGGGATCGGAGGTGAGCCTCGAGATCGGTGTCGTAGAACCCGAGCAGGGTGGTTTTCGAAATCACCCGTTCGCCTTCACGGGGAGCGAGTTCGGCAATCACCTGCGCCCCTTCGGTTCCCCGGACCGCATGCGGCGGCCAGTTCCGGAATTCCGGGTCATCCGGCGCATGGGCATCGCAGACAAAGACAATCTCCCATCCCTCTCGACGTGCCGTAGCCAGAAGCCTCTGAATGTTTGGGATGATCTCCCGCGCCATCGGCACCTCGAGAGTCGCACCTTCTCGAACGAAATCATTGAGCATGTCCACGATCAGTAGGGCCTTTCTCATCGGTCGCTACTCACTTTCCATTCCTGCTTCAGTAAGGGTTTGCTGGTGAGCCGGAGCTTCACGGCCCATACAACCATCATAACACAAACCCCACGGTGCGGATCTGCCACTTTCCAAGTGTTCTATCCCTTCCGCCGCTGGAGAATATTCTTCCGCCCGTTGTGCAATATTCTACAAAATGATCCTTTTCGGGACGATAACTTCTCCAGATCCAGGAAAAATAAGAAAGATCGCTTTTGGCACAGTGCGTGAATTAATCTTGTCCTGTATCCGATTCTTCGGCGACGGAAGTTGGTACACTTTGTCAAACTTCCTTCTCCAGGAGCAGACAATGATTGCATCCATTCGTGCAGCCTTCCTTATCCTCTCCCTCTTTCTGAGTGCAGCGTCTGCCCTTGCCCTCGATGCGCCTGCGGCGAATTCTTCACCCATCGAAAGAAGGGTGGGGGGCGCGACCCTCGACGAGATGGTGTCCCAGGCTCTGGCGACCAACCCCGAGCTCGAAGCCTCAGAGGCGCGTTGGCAGGCTTTCGTTGCCCGGGCGCGAGGCGCCGGCACTCTGGAAGATCCGATGGTGATGATCGGGATTCAGAACGTCGTGATTCGCGATCCTCTCAATTTCCGTCGTGACCCGATGACCTCGAAGGTGATCGGGGTGAGCCAGATGCTCCCCTATCCCGGCAAGCGAGCCCTGGAGCGCGAGGCGGCGTCGCTGGAGGCCGAGTCGTACCGATGGATCCACGAGGAGCGGCGTCTCGAGCTTGCGCGGATGGTGCGCGAGACGTGGTTCCAGCTCTATTACATCGAACGCTCTCTTGAAACGCTCGAGGACAACCTGGCGGCTATCGACGACATCATCTTGCTGACCGAGACGATGTACGGGGTGGGGGGCGGCATCCAGCAGGACGTCTTCAAGGCGCACCTGGAGCGCTCTAAGATGATCGACATGCAGATTATGCTGCAGCGCCAGCGAACGGCGACACTGGCGGCGCTCAACGCCCTCGCGTACCGCCCCGCCGACACCCCCGTCGATATCCCCGCCTCCATCGAGCTGAGCGCGCTGCCGCTCGACGCGGCCGACCTTGAAGAGCACGCCCAGGCCAACCGCCCCCTCCTCCGTAGCCTTCGCGCCCAGATCTCCCGCGGCGAGGCGATGCAGCGCCTGGCGCAACGGGAGCGCTTCCCCGACTTCACCGTCTCGATCGAGTACATGCAGCGCGAGCCGACGATGGGGGAGATGGGGGACGACATGTATTCCCTCGGTCTGAGCTTCAATCTGCCGATACAGCGCCAGAGGCGGCACGCCATGGTCGCCGAAGCCGGCTCCGACATCCGCATGGGCGGAGCCGAGCTCAACGAGACGCGCAATGCCATCCGCGCCGGCGTCGCCGAGCTTCTCGCCCGCATCGAGGAGGGGAGCCGGCGCGTCGAGCTTTACCGCGACGCGATCCTCCCGCAGGCCGAGCTTTCACTGGAATCGGCGACCTCCGCCTACCAGGTGGGACGGGCCGATTTCATGACCCTCCTCGACAGCCAGATGACTCTCTTCAACTACGAGCAGGCCTTTCACGAGGCCGTCGCCGAGCACGAGATGGCCGTGGCGCAGCTCGAGGCGCTGGTGGGTGGGTTTTAGGGGAAGAATGAGGGGGCGGGGGACCTGACTGGCGCTATCCGGGCCTCTGTCAGGGCGCCCCGAGACCCTTGGTGAGCAGTTAAAAAACCTGACGACCTGAAAAACCATTTCAATAGATTGGATCGAGGCAATGAATAGTGGCAGGACCAAAATCGTTATTGTCCTTCTCGCACTGGCGGTGCTCGTCCTGGGGGGTGTCGTCTTCTGGCAGGGACGCCATGCCGGGCACGACCATGTCGCCGGCGATGAGGCCAAGGTGCAGTACACCTGCGGCATGCACCCCTTCATCATCCAGGACGAGCCCGGGTTGTGCCCGATCTGCGGGATGCGTCTCACCCCCATGCGCGCCGACGCTCCGAGCGCCCCCGCCGAGAGGCGGATCCGCCACTGGGTCTCGCCGATGGATCCGACCTATGTGCGCGACGAGCCGGGGCAGGACTACATGGGACACGATCTCGTGCCGGTCTACGTTGACGGCGCCGCGCCGGGGCAGATCGTCATCGATCCGGTGACGATCCAGAATTTGGGGCTGCGCACCGAGATCGCGCAGGTGCGCGACATCGCCCGTACGGTGCGCACTGTGGGGCGCATCGACTACGACGAGGCGCGCCAGTATTCGGTCAACAGCAAGATCGAGGGGTGGATCGAGAAGCTGCACGTTCGCGAGACGGGACGGCAGGTGCGCCGGGGCGAGCCGCTTCTGGAAATCTACAGCCCCGAGCTCGTCGCGGCCCAGCAGGAGTTTTTGCTGGCGGTGCGCAACCGCAACAATCTCAGCGGACAGAGCCGCAACGGTTTCGCCGCCGGGGCCGACCGCCTCATGGAGGCGGCGCGCACCCGACTTCGGTACTGGGACATCTCCGAGGAGCAGATCGCCCGCATCGAACGCACCGGAGAGGTGCAGAAGACGATGACTCTCCACGCTCCGGCGAGCGGGGTCGTGACGGAAAGGATGGTGTTCGAAGGGATGGCGGTGATGGGAGGGATGGAGCTCTTCCGGCTGGCCGACCTCTCCCGGGTCTGGGTGATCGCCGAGATCTACGAGTTCGATCTCCCCTGGCTTCGCGAGGGGCAGCGGGCGACGGTCGAGCTCCCCTACGCCCCCGGGGTGTCGCTCCCGGCCCGCGTCGACTTCATCTATCCCTATCTGGAGGGTATGACGCGCACCCAACGGGTCCGCCTCGAGCTCGACAACCCCCGCCGGGAGTTGCGCCCCGAGATGTTCGTCAACGTCCGACTTGAAGCCGCTGCCAAGGAAGGGGTTGTCGCGGTGCCGGTCAACGCCGTCCTCTACTCGGGGACGGGACAGCGCGTCTTCGTCCACCTCGGCGATGGGCGCTTCGAGCCTCGCTCCATCCAGGTCGGGCTGCAGAGCGAGGACGGCTGGATCGAAGTCGTCTCCGGAGTGCGCGAGGGGGAGATCGTCGTCACCTCCGCCCAGTTCATGCTCGACTCCGAGAGCCGCCTGCAGGAGGCGGTGCAGAAGATGCTGCAGCCGCGCGTGCACGAACCTCCGCAGGTCCACGATGACCACGACGATCTGGACGATCTGTTCAATTGAACCGGTGAGGAGTGAGGAGTGAGGAGTTGGGAGGTAAAAACATTTACCCCTCACTCCTCACGCCTCACCCCTCACGCTTTTAGGGTTTAATCCATGCTTGAAAACATCATTGAATGGTCGAGCCGCAACCGCTTCATGGTCGTTCTGGCGACGGTCTTCATCATCGTCGGAGGGATCTGGGCGCTGCGCAATATTCCGATCGACGCCATCCCCGACCTCTCGGACGTGCAGGTTATCATCTTCACCGAGTATCCGGGGCAGGCGCCTCAGGTGGTGGAGGATCAGGTCACTTATCCGCTGACGACGCAGATGCTGGCGGTTCCCGGCGCCAGGGACGTGCGCGGGTACTCCTTCTTCGGCTATTCCTTCGTCTACATCATTTTCGAGGACGGCACCGACATCTACTGGGCGCGCTCCCGAGTCCTCGAATACCTCAACTACGCCGCGGGGCGCCTGCCCGCCGGAGTGACCCCCACACTCGGCCCCGACGCCACGGGGGTCGGCTGGGTCTACCAGTACGTTCTGCAGAGCGACCGGCACGATCTGCAGCAGCTTCGCTCCATCCAGGACTGGTTCCTGCGCTACGAGCTGGCGGCGCTCGAAGGGGTTTCCGAGGTGGCGAGCCTAGGCGGCTTCGTCAAGCAGTACCAGGTGGTCGTCGATCCGAATCGGCTGCGCGCCTACGACATCTCCATCAACATGCTCGAGATGGCGATCAAGCGCGCCAACCTCGACGTCGGCGGCGGCGCCGTTGAGATGGCCGAGACCGAGTTCATGGTGCGCACCACCGGCGGCTACATCGCCTCGGTGGAGGATGTGGCCGACATCGTCATCATGGCGACACCCGAGGGGACGCCGGTGCGGGTGCGGGACGTGGCGCGGGTGACCCTCGGTCCCGACATGCGCCGCGGCGTGGCCGAACTCGATGGGGAAGGGGAGGTCGTCGGCGGCATCATCGTCATGCGCTTCGGCGAGAACGCCCGCGCCGTCATCGAGCGCGTGGAGCGCAAGCTCGACGAACTCAGGCCCGGGCTCCCCGAGGGGGTCGAGATCGTCACTGTCTATGACCGCTCGGGACTCATCGACCGCGCGGTGGCCAACCTGCAGCAAAAGCTGATCGAAGAGAGCATCGTTGTCGCCCTGGTGATCATCCTCTTCCTCTTCCATCTGCCGAGCGCCGCCGTCGTCATCTTCGCCCTGCCCATCGGCATCCTGATGTCGTTCATCGTCATGCAGATTCAGGGGATCAACGTCAACATCATGAGCCTTGGGGGGATCGCCATCGCCATCGGCACCATGGTCGACTCGGCGATCATCATGGTGGAGAACGCCCACAAGCGCCTCGAGCGCGAGCCCGACCGACCCCGCACCGAGGTGATCATCGACGCGGCCAAGGAGGTCGGCCCCACTATCTTCTTCGCCCTGCTGGTGATCACCGTCTCTTTCGCGCCGGTCTTCACCCTGCAGGAGCAGGCCGGTCGCCTCTTCAAGCCTCTCGCTTTCACCAAGACGTACGCCATGGCGGCGGCCTCCATCATCTCTATCACCCTGGTGCCGGTGTTGATGGTCTGGTTCATCCGGGGCCGGGTGCGCAAGGAGACGGACAACCCCGTCAACCGCGTCCTGATCAACGCCTATCGGCCGGTGGTCGATTTCGTGCTGCGCTGGCGCAAGGCGACGCTGCTGGTGGCGCTGCTGCTGACCGTCTCCATCGCCTGGCCGATCCACAAGATGGGCTCGGAATTTATGCCGCCACTCTACGAGGGGGATCTGCTCTACATGCCGACGACGCTGCCGGGAGTCTCGGTCACCAAGGCGCGCGAGCTGCTGCAGCAGACCGACCGCATCATCGCTTCGTTCCCTGAGGTGGAGCACGCCTTCGGCAAGATCGGCCGCGCCGAGACCGCCACCGATCCGGCGCCGATGATGATGATCGAGACGACGATCATGCTAAAGCCCGAGAGCGAGTGGCGCACGCGCCATGTCCACCGCTTCTATTCGGAGTGGCCCACCTGGCTCTCCTATCCATGGCGCTGGATCTGGCCCGAGGAGCGCACCATCACCTCCGAGGAGCTCATCGACGAGCTCAACGCGGCGGTTCACTTTCCGGGGCTGACCAACGCCTGGACGATGCCAATCCGCACCCGTATCGACATGCTCTCCACCGGCATCCGCACGCCCGTCGGCATCAAGGTTATGGGGGAGGATCTCAACGTGCTGGCGCGTTTGGGTGAAGAGATCGAGGCGGTGGTGCGCGTGCTGCCGGGGACCCTCTCGGCCATCGCCGAGCGCGCCGTCGGAGGGTACTTTCTCGACATCGACATCGATCGCCGGGCCGCATCGCGCTACGGGGTCAATATTGGAGACATCCAGGACGTCATCCAGACCGCCATCGGAGGGATGAGCGTCACCGAGACCGTGGAGGGGCTGGAGCGCTATCCGGTCAACATCCGCTACGAGCGCGACTTCCGCAGCGACCCCGAGGCCCTCAAGCGCATCCTGGTGTCGGCCCCCGGCGGGCGGCAGATTCCGCTGGGACAGATGGTCGAGATCAACGTGCGCAACGACCCCGACAGCATCAAGAGCGAGAACGCGCGGCGCACCGCCTGGGTCTACGTCGATATCCGCGACATCGACGTCGGCACCTACGTCGAGAACGCCCGACGTGCGGTAGCCGAAAACATCACATTGCCGCCGGGGTACAGCATTGTGTGGAGCGGGCAGTACGAGTACATCGAGGCGACCCGTGCGCGCCTGATGGTGATCATCCCCCTCACGATCCTCATCATCTTTGTCCTGATTTACGTGAGCACCCGCTCGGCGGTGAAGACCGGCATCATCTTCCTGGCCGTCCCCTTCTCCCTTGTCGGGGCGTACTGGCTGATGTATCTGCTCGGCTACAACATGTCGATCGGGGTGTGGGTCGGTCTCATCGCCCTGGCGGGGCTGTCGGCCGAGACGGGGGTCGTCATGCTCCTCTATCTCGATCTGGCCTACCAGAGGTGGAAGGACGAGGGGCGAATGCTCACCCGGGGCGATCTGCACCAGGCGATCCAGTACGGGGCGGTGCAGCGCATCCGGCCCAAGGTCATGACGGTGGTGACGATCATCGCCGGTCTGCTTCCCATCATGTGGGGCACCGGTGCAGGTTCCGACGTCATGAAGCGCATCGCCGCCCCCATGGTCGGCGGCGCGGTGACCTCGCTGCTGGTCGTCATGGTCGTCACCCCTGTACTCTTTTACGTCTGGCGGGCACGCTCGGTCAATAAGTCGTTGATCCCGACTGTTGAAGAATGAAACACAACAGGCTACAACTCACAAAAAAGGAGAAAATGATGAAAAAAGCAATGGCTGTTCTGATTGCGGTCGCACTGCTGGGGATGCTCCCTCTACAGGCGATGGCGATGCATCACAACAAGAAATCGGGGCATGGGCATGGTCACGGTCATGACAAGGCAGGCCATGAAGAGATGGTCCTGATCGGCGAGAAGACCATCGACGGCGTCAGGGGCGAAGCCCATCTCAACGACGTGAAGGAGGCGATGAAGAAAGCCGGCATGCCGATGACCCATCATTTCATGATCCTGTTCGAGAACAGCGCGACCAAAGAAGCGATTACTGAAGGGAGAGTCGCCCTTCGCGTCACCGGTCCCGATGGCAACACGGGAAACCCGGTCCGGCTGATCGGAATGGACGGTCACTTCGGCGCTGACATCACTCTCGAGCACAAGGGAGAGTACGCCTTCGAGGTCGGCAGCCGCCTTCCGGACGACAAGAACCGGCAATTCGAATTCACGTACGTTCTCGAATAATCGCGACTGACAAGCAAAAAGAAGAGCCGCACGGATGGTTTCCAGTGCGGCTCTTCTTTATTGCATCTGCCTAAATATCAAGCAGCTCCGCAAAGTCTGCATCGGAATTGAATCGCAAGCGAAAGGCATTATGCGCACTGTGATAGAGGCTGACGCACACAGTTAATCTTTGTTTTAGCGTTTTTTATTCGATTTTCCCTGTGTCCGGTGGATGATTTTGATCTTCGCGTTATTACGTGAGTTGCGCAGCAGGGGTTAACGTTCGAGACTGGCGAACTTTTTGCATTGACATCAGGCTGAACGCATACATCACGCCCGCCGAAGCTGCCGGTGCGTGGTGAGTCCCCTCTCAACGATGCGACGGGTCCGGTTCTGAACTCTCTTTCAGAAAGGATCAGCTCGTGTCCGCCAAGCCGAAGATTCGAGAACTCCTCGACGAGAGCGCCTGCACGCACAACGCCGCCCGCAAGTCCACCTGCAACGCCCCCATTCCCGGAGCCACCACCGGGGGGTGCGCCTTCGAAGGGGCGCAGATCTCTCTTTTCCCCTATGCCGACGCCGCTCACCTCGTGCACGGCCCCATCACCTGCCTCGGCGCTTCGTGGGAGACCCGGGAAACCGGGACGACGCACCCGGGACGCGACTTCACCCGGATGGGATTTACCACCGATATCTCCAACCGTGACGTCGTCTTCGGCGGGGAGGAGAAACTGCGCCTGGCCATAGACTATATCGTCGGGCGCTACAGGCCGCAGGCGCTCTTCGTCTATGCAACCTGCGTCACGGCGCTGATCGGCGACGACATCGACGCAATCTGCCGCCTGGCCGAATCGGAACACGGCATTCCCGTCGTCCCCGTCCACGCCCCCGGCTTCGTCGGCAGTAAGAACCTTGGCAGCCGCCTGGGAGGGGAGGCCGTCCTGAAGCACCTGGTCGGCACGCGGGAACCCGAGCACACTACCGATTTCGACATCAATCTCATCGGCGAATACAACGTCACCGGCGACATGTGGCAGTACGCGCCATTGCTCGAAGAGGTGGGGATTCGCGTCCTGTCGACCCTGAGCGGCGACGGGCGCATCGCCGATATCCGCACCGCACACCGCGCAAAGCTCAACGTCCTCGTCTGCGCCAAATCGCTGATCTCCCTCACCCGAAAGATGCAGGAACGTTACGGCATCCCCTTCATTTCACTCTCCTTTTATGGGAAACGGGACACCAGCGACGCCCTTCTGGCCATCGCCGAGGCGCTCGGGGATGCGGCTCTCATCCAACGGACCAGAGCGGTCATCCGACGCGAAGAGCTCTCTCTGGAGGAGAAGCTTGCGCCATACCGGGAGATCTTCCGAGGGAGGAAGGCGGTCCTCAATACCGGGGGCAACAAGACGTGGTCCATCGCTTCGGCGCTCCAGGATCTCGGCATCGAAGTAGTGGCGACGGCGGTAAGAAAGGCGACGGAGGCCGACCGGGAGAAGGCGCGCGAGTATCTGGGGGAGAAGGGAGTCCTGATGATGAATCCGGGCGCCGAGCAGGCGCGGATCATCGACGAGACCGGCGCCGACCTGCTGCTGGCGGGTGGACGCAGCCTCTATACCGCGATCAAGAAACGGATATCGTTCATCGACGTGAATCAGGAAAAAAAGAAGAGCTACGGCGGCTACAGGGGGCTGCTGAACCTGGCGGAGGATGTCAGGAACGCCCTTGAGAACCCCGTCTTCAGGAACGTTGCGAGGAGGGCGCCATGGGAGAAGTGAGACGTCGATCGCCCAAACCGCTGCAGGTCAATCCGATCAAACTCCCCCAGACAATGGGGGCGGCCCTCGCTTTTCTGGGGATCGACCGCTGCATGCCGCTGATGCACGGCGCAATGGGGTGCGCTTCCTTCACCAAGGTTTTTCTGACCCGCCACTTCAGCGAGCCGATCGCCATCCAGACGACCGCCGTCACCGACATCACTGCGATCCTCGACGGAGGCGATTACAGCATCGTCGAGGCGGTGGCGAACATCACGAAGAAGGTCGTCCCCGAGCTCATCGGACTGCACACAACAGGGTTGACCGAAACCAAGGGGGACGATATCCGCGGCGTCGCCTCGAAGGTCCATCTCCCTCTCGTCCACGTCAATACCCCCGACTACGAGGGGGGGCTCGAGAGCGGATGGGCTCTGGCCGTCAGCGCCCTCATCGAGCAACTTGTCGAGGAGCGTACGCAACTCGATCAAAAAAAGGTGGTCCTTCTGCCGCATGTCGGTCTGACGCCTATCGAAGTCGAGAAGATCAAGGAATTCGTCGCGCGCTTCGGATTCGACGTCCATGCCCTTCCCGATCTATCCACCTCTCTGGACGGCTACCTGGGAGAGAAGCAGGGTGCGCTGAGCAGCGGAGGGATTGCCGTCGAGCAAATCAGAAAGCTCGGCGATGCTTTCCTCGTCCTGAGCGTCGGCGCGTCGATGAAAAGGTGCGCCCGAGCGCTGCTGGAGAAGAACGCCGGAATGAAGCACCATCATTTCGATCATCTGAACGGTCTCGAAGCGACCGACGCCCTGGTCGGAATTCTCCTGGAGGAAGCGCCGATCCCGGAGCCTCATCCGGGGATCGTGCGCTGGCGCAGGCGCCTGCAGGATGCCATGCTCGATTGCCATTTTTCCATTGGTCAGACGCGCTTCCTCATCGCTGGAGAGCCGGACCAGATCGCCGGCCTGTGCGCGTCGCTTGTTGAAGCCGGCGGGAAGGTCCGTGTCGCCGTCGCAACCGTCGATTCGCCGCAACTGGTCGGGATCAGGGCGGAAAAGGTGCTCGTGGGCGACCTGGAGGATGCCGAGGATCACCGAAACGAATACGACCTGATCGTGAGCAACGCCCATGGGGAGCGGCTGGCTCACGCCTGCGGCAAGGGGCTGGTGCTGCGCGGATTCCCAGACTGGGAACAGGTCGGCAGCCAGCTCAGAAACGATGTCCTCTATGAAGGAGGAACCTCTTTTCTCGTCGAAGCGGCGAACGCCGCTGAACGGATGAGGAGCAAATGAGCGTCTATACCGAAGAGATCCTCCGCTGGGCCGCCGAGACGAGCCGTGCAGGGACTCTCCCCGACGCCGACGGCATCGGGGAGGTCGGGCTCGACAGCGGGGAGGCGGGAAGTCGCCTTGCGGTGCGTTTTTCCGTCCGTGTCAGGGCAGGGGTGTTGGAAGACGTGCGCTTTCAGGTCTTCGGCTGCGGATTCACCATTGCCGCCTGCGCCGCCGCGGCGGATCTGGCTAACGGGCGCCCGGTCGATGAAGCCGGCGCGCTGGAGGCCTTCCATGTCGATTCTGTGCTGGGGGGACTTCCCCCGGAACGCGCTTACTGCGCCGATCTGGCGATCAAGGCGCTTCAGGCGGCGATCGACTCCGCCTGCGGCAAAGTAAGCGATCCTCCGTTCACCCGGATCGAAGTTTCCCCGCCGGAGGAGTTGATGCCACGGGTCGACTGCAACGACCCCCTCTACCGCTATCTCATGCAGAGTGAAGCGCCCCCCGGGATATCCCGGGAGGACCGCCATCTCTTCGCCTGTCTCCTTGCCGTTGCCGGCCAGGAACCGTACGGCTCAGCGAAGTCCCTGGGGTTGGACAAGGACGAGCTTTGCGCCCTTGTCAGCACATTGTTTCCCGAGGTCGATCAGAGCTTTCTCAAAGCCTCTTCCGGGCAAGCGCCGCCGCTTCACAACGACGAGATCCTCACCATCATTCTGAATCATGTCCCGCAAGGCGGGGAGGCTCAGACCGGGCGGTGGCTTGCGCAGATCCTGGCGGCGAGGGCCGCACACCCGGGACACCTCTGGATCGCCATGGGGCTCTTTGAGCGGCCGCAACTTACAGCCGCCATCGCCCGTCATCTGCCGTCTCTCGCTGCGGCGAACAGTCGGGGAATGCGGTGGAAGCGCTATCTCTTCAGGGAATTATGTGATCAGAAAGGCGCTTCGCTGTGCAAAGCGCCCGATTGCGGCATGTGCAGCGACCACCCCCTGTGTTTCGCACCCGGGGAATAGCCGGAATTAAACCCGTGTCTATTTCAGATCCCTTCAGTGTCGAGGTCCCAATCTCTACGGGTCGGGAGGACTTGGTTGTCCCTTGCTCCACCAACCCGGAACGAAAAGCGGCCCTGTGAAGGGCCGCTTGTAGATCAAGAAATCGTGCATGCCGTCGATGGATCTTTCAGACTCTCGGTCTTTTGACAAGGCCGACCACCAACGAGACGATGAAAAGAATCACGAACAGCCAGAACAGGAACTGGGCGATGTTGGCTGCCCCTGTCGCGATACCGCCGAAACCGAAAATTGCAGCGATGATGGCGACGATGAAGAATCCCAGAGCCCAGGAAAGCATCTATCGATCACCTCCTTCCCTCTGTCGATCGCAACCGTGTTTATGGTCTGCGAACTCTTTGAATCCCACTTTACAGTATGGTGCCTTTCTGTCAAATCTCATAGATAGGGTAAGTCTTCGTTTTATTAAAATAAAAACTTCGATTCATCCATATTTTAATGATATGGCGACTGCGGAGTGCAGTCCTCCAAAAAGAGAAGACCTGAGAGCCAAACAGCCCTCAGGTCCCTTTAAACAGAAATTCAAGTGCAATGTTCCAAGGATTCTACCCTAGTGATCGGTCAGTGTTTCGTGGTGAACTGATCGACTTCCTTTTCGGCATCTTCCTTTGACTTACCATATTTTTCCTGGATTTTTCCGACGAGGCGGTCACGTTCTCCCTCGATCCGGTCGATGTCGTCGTCAGTCAGTTTCCCCCATTTCTTTTTGACCGAACCCTTCATCTGGTTCCATTTTCCTTTAAGTTGCTCTCGGTTCATGAAAGTCTCCTTTGGTGGGAAAGTATCTCTCACAATATTAATATATCATAAGAAAATGGTTCCGCAAACTTTTTCACTTTCTTACGATTGAGCTTCGTTCTTCCGTGTAGTATAAAAGGCGCTTGTCTGCTCATCGAATATCCAGAGAGGAATTATCAATGGGGCTTCTTTCAAATACAGTCAGTATTTGCCAGTTCAACGTCATCGGTGATCTTCCCGACTTGAGGGATCTTACATGGGCGGGGGAGCGTCTGGCCCAAAAGAGTTTTCGTGACATCACCGATTCTTCGGAAGAACTCTCGATCGGCTGGGTTCATCTGGACGATGTCGGAAAATGCGATTTCGATGACTACGGCGCCTACGCAAGGGAGCACTATTTGACCTTTTCACTGCGTCGTGACCAGCGCAGAGTCCCTGCGGCGCTGCTCAGGAGCGGCCTTGAGGAGCTGGAGAGAGAGTTTCTCACCGCAAATCCCGGTTTCCACAAGGTTCCAAAAGCCCGTCGCGAAGAGATGCGCGAAGCGGTTCACAGCTCGCTCCTCAGCCGCACCCTGCCCGTTCCGGCAACCTGGGATGTCGTCTGGGACGTTCGCAGCGGCATACTGACCTTCACCTCCCTCAGCCAGAAGGCTCTGGAGCTTTTCGAGACCCATTTTCGCGCGACCTTCGAAGAATTGCGCCTTGTCCCTCTGCACCCCTTCGCCCGGGCAGAACGCGTATCGCCGGCGGAACTCACCTCTGCTCTCGCCGAGGCCAACCGCGCCTCCGGAGACGGCGCCCTGGAGCTCATGCGGGACAACGCCTGGCTCGGCAGCGATTTTTTGTGCTGGCTCATGTTCGGCACCCTGAACGATGCCTGCGAATACGAAGTCTGTCAGGAGGGGCCGGCGCTCAGGGGGGAGAGGTTCGTCGCCTATCTGAACGATCGTTTCAGCCTGCTGGGAGGGTCATCGGAAGGTGGAGTGCAGAAGGTCACGGTGGCCGGACCCCAGGACCGCTTCCGCGAGGTCTGCACGGCTCTCGACGAAGGTAAGGAGATCTCCGACGCTACGCTCTATCTCGAAAAAGGTGAAGAGATATGGAGGCTGAACCTGAAGGGGGCGCCGTTTCATTTCGCCTCCTACAAATGCCCCGGCGTCAAACTCGAGAAGGATGAGCTCACTGACGAGGCGAGCGAGCGGACAGCCCTTTTCTTCGAAAGGATGTGCGTCCTGGAGACCGGGCTGCAGCTCTTCGACAGTCTTTACACTGCGTTTTTGCGCGAAAGGCTCGGTGATCAGTGGCCGGCCCGCGTACAGGCGATCCGCGACTGGTTGAAAGCGGCATAGAGGCGGTTAGCGCCAAGGAGCGAGGCACGAGGCCAAAGGCCAAAGGCACGAGGCTTTCAACCTTTGGCCTTTAAGCCTTTCACCTTGAACCTGCCTCACCTGTACCAATCCTCCCGGGTCAGAGGCAGGCCGCTGTCTCCTTCGTCGGGTTTGACCATGAGGGTCTGGTAGACGTTGACCCTGCCGACGGCGAAGGAGTGGGCGGATGCCGCCATGTACAGGCGCCAGATGCGATAGGTCGTCTCGTCGGTCAGACGGACGGCGGCCTGCCTGGCGGTCTCGAGGCGTCTGACCCATTGCCGCAGGGTCAGAGCATAGTGCTCCCGCAGGTTTTCCAGATCGCGAATTTCAAATCCCGTCAACTCCGCGATGCGCAGCGTATCGGTTACAGGGATCAGGTCTCCGTCCGGGAAGACGTAATGGTGGAGGAACTGGGGGCCGGGCGATGGGGGGAGGTGGGGGTTGTCGGCAATGCCGTGATTGAGAAAGACGCCGCGGGGGCGCAGCAGGTTCCAGGCCTGGGCGAAATATTCCGGAAGTTTTTTCGCCCCCACATGCTCGAACATCCCGACGCTCACGAGCTTGTCGTAGGTCCCTGGACGCTTCAGATCGCGGTAATCGCAGACGTCCACCCGGCAGCGACTCTCCAGCCCCTGCTCCCGGATACGCTCTCGCGCCAGTTCAGCCTGAGCGACGCTCAGAGTGATCCCGTGGGCTTCAACCCCGTAATGCCTGGCTGCGTGCATGATCAATCCCCCCCACCCGCAGCCGATATCAAGGAGCTTCTCCCCAGGCTCCAGGCGAAGCTTGCGACAGATGTAGTCGAGCTTACGTTCCTGGGCTGCGTCCAGGTTGTCCTGCTGGTCTGCGAAATAGGCGCAGGAATAGACCATGCGTTCGTCGAGCCACAGCCGATAAAAGTCATTTGAGACATCGTAGTGGTATCGGATCGCCTCAGCGTCGCGTCTCTTTGAATGGGCTCTCCCCCTCAGGCGCGCGCGACAATCCCTCGAGAGCTTCGGTGCAGGATCGGGGAGTCCCCTGAGATAGTAGGCAAACCGGATCTTTTCCGACAGGGTCCATTCCATCTCCAGCAGTCCGTAGGCGAGATAGAAACACTCCTCAATATCCCCTTCGATATCGAAGTCGTCGTAGATGTAGGCCTCACCCAGGGTGAGCTGGTTCATCGGGAAGAACATCCTGCGCAGCGCACCAGGGTGTTTCAGAATCAGTGTCCATCGAGGCTTCTGGCTCCGTGCCGGTTTCCATTCTGTGCCGTCCCAGAGACGTACCGCAAAGTCTGTGGGTCCCCTTCGTCCCAGAATTTCCTGCAACAGTGTCAGGCTGTTCTGAAATGTTCGTTCGCTGGTGATGACCGCTTCCATTCCGACCCTCCCGAATAAGATTAGAGCATTTTATATAAAATAAAGTAACTTTGCAACAGGAGTGTGGATTTTTGGAGGGGACGAATCAGGGAATCAGCGAGCTCAGCGCCCAGTTGACGAGCGTCAGGACCAGACTGAAGAGGAGGGCCCACCAGAAACCGGCGACGACGAATCCAGGGACGACGGCTGCCGTGAGCATGACCATGAAGGCGTTGATCACAAGGGCGAAGAGCCCCAGAGTGAGGAGCGTCAGGGGGAGTGTCAACAGCAGAAGGATGGGGCGGATGAAGGCGTTGGCCAGACCGAGAACGAGCGCCGTCACCAGAGCGGCGAAAGCTCCTTCCACGGAAACCCCCGGCAGCAGATAGCTGACGATAGCGACCGCCAGTGCCGAAACGAGCCAATTGATAAGGAATACCATAATCTTTCTCCGCCGATCCCGGATCCCCTGGATTCGAGTGTAGCGCAACCCTTGCCCGATGCCAGAGGTCATTTCAAAATACGATAAAATAAAAGAAAAGGGTAATGCACTGGTGTCAATTGCGATCCCGATAGGGAAATCGAATTGGAAAGAGTCGAGTGTTCCAGCCGAGGCTTGCCGACGCGTCGGATGGCCGTCGGGGAATTCCAAATCGAAATCGGGATCGAAAAGAAATGGGGTTGGGGTGCAGACATGCCGGCGTTAATGTGCATAACCAGTTGAAGGAAAATGGATAAATAGAGGAGATGACCATGACCGCCGTGAAACTCTTCGCAACGCTTGCCCTGATCCTGATCGTCGGGTGCGCAGGATTCGGCAACCGGACGCACGATCTGCTCGCCCGGGACTATCACGCCATGGACGATCAGGAAATCCTGACCTACTACTATCAGCTCGACGACCAGATCGCCCGGGAGGAAAGGGCCGTGACCGGAGCGTCCGTCGGAGTAGGCGTCGGCAGAGGCCCGGTGCACATCGGAGCGAGACAGGGAGTGGCCGGGGTGCGCGTGGCCGAGGATCTCAGGAATCGCAGGAGCGAGGTGCGCGCCGAGCTCGCGCAACGGGGGCTGAGCCCATGACGGGGATGATGCGAGCGGTTGTGATCTTTGTTCTCGGCGCTTTCGTCGCGAGCGCAGCCTGCTCCATCCCCGTGGAGCCGACGCGAGGGGCCGAAGCGTCCCCTGTACGCTTCAGCGATGACGATCGAGCGCTCATCCGCGAATATTACAGCCGTTTCGAGTTTCCGCCCGATCTTCAGGATCCTGACGCCCTTGCACTGGATCTGGAGCAAAGAATAGAGCTTTCCGCCACCCTTCCACCGGACATTGCCGCATTTCCCCTTCCGTTGGAGCTGCACCAGCAGCTCGGTCCGCTCCCTCCCGGCTACGCGCGTTTTCGGACAGGCCAGGACGTCGTCCTCATGGATGTGCGCACCCGGCAGGTCGTCGATCTCGTGGTCGAAGTCTTCAGTCCTGCGCTCGCACCATGGAAAACGCCCTGATCTTCGACTCCAGCGGCCCTAAGATCAGCATCTCCAAGGATCTAGTGTCCTGTGCGGTTAGTCCTTTCAAGTAATTCTGAGCAATTTTGGCCGCTGGCAAGGCGCGTCGACGCAGGCCTAGCCAAAGCTAAGCCGAGGAGACGCAACGCAGCCAGCGGGCAAAAGGGCCAGAATTAATGGATGGAATCAACCGCACGGGACACCAGCATGTATATCGTTGAAAGAAACGATTAACTTTTCCCCCCGGGTTTGTTAAAAAGGGATTCGATTCGCACCAATCTTTTGATGCATTTTTCGAGACCCTTTGTGAGCAGTTATCTCATCAACTTGTCGGCCGTTTTCATTGGCAGTGCAGTGGGCGGCGCGGCCCGCTATTGGGTGTCGGGGATCACCCATCGCCGGCTCGGCGACCGGTTTCCCTGGGGCGCCCTCGCGGTTAACGTCTCAGGCTCCATTCTGGTCGGCATCCTTGCGGTCCTGGCCGCAGGCACAGCTCCGCTCGCATCGGCCGAAGAAGCGCAGAAACTTCTGATTATCGGCATTTGCGGAAGTTATACGACCGTGTCGTCGTTCGCGCTGCAAACCCTGGCGCTGGCCCGCGACCGCCAGTGGTCGGCGGCGCTCGTCAACATCTTTGCCTCTCTGGGTCTGTGCATGATCGGCGTCTGGCTGGGTGTTCGTCTGGGTTCGCTGATTTTCGGTTTGCCGGGGTGGCCGACGTGAAGATCTGGATCTGGGTCGCCTTCGGTAGTGCGCTCGGCGGCGGGGCGCGATTCACGGCTGCCGATCTGTTCCATCGGCTGTGGGCGATGCCGTTTCCGTGGGACACTCTGTTCGTCAATATTACGGGCTCGTTCCTGATCGGCTTCTTCGCGACCTTGACTGAAGCCGACAGCCGGATCATGCTGCCGACGCATATCCGTCAGTTTCTCATGACGGGTTTCTGCGGCGGGTACACCACTTTTTCGATCCTGAGTCTGCAAAGTCTTGCGCTGATCGAGAGAAATCCCTGGCTTGGTCTGCTCAACCTGGCGCTGACCACCTTCACCTGTCTGCTGGCGGTCTGGGGCGGTCACATCCTGGCCCGCCGGTTCAATCAACTCGCGAGGACATGACTATGCACCTACCCCAAGAGGCGATGCTGCTGCGCATCTTTATCGGCGAGGACCACCGGTTCCAGGGGCAGCCCCTTTACGAAGCGATCGTTCTAAAGGCCCGCGAGCGCCATCTCGCCGGCGCGACCGTCATCCGCGCCCCCATGGGCTTCGGCCAGTCCAGCCGTCTGCATACCACCAAGATCCTGCGTCTGTCCGAGGATCTGCCGCTGATCGTCGAGATCGTCGACACGGTGGACAAAATCCAGAATTTCCTGCCGGAACTCGATGCCATGATGACCAGCGGCCTGGTGACGATGGAGAAGGTCCAGGTGCTGCGCTACGGCAAGCGCGAGGAGGGGGGAAAGTCTTGAGGTGCTTAGGGATTTGAATTGGGCCCCCTGGTGGATCGGTTTTATTCAGCCACCACTTTTTTTCCGCTTGCTCGCCGCATCGCGCCGCACCCTGTCGGCGGAAGGTTTCCGGCGCGGCTTCTCCTTCCCGGCCTCTTCCTTCTCCTGCGCGAGACTTCGCTTCAACGCCTCCATGAAATCGACGATCTTGCCCGGTTCTTCCACTGCCACCGCTTCGGGCTCCTCCCCCTGGAGTTTTGCGCGGATCGTTTCGCCCAGCGCTTCTTCGTAGCGATCCCTGAAGGCGTTCGGGTCGAAGGGGCGGGACTTGCCGGCAATGAGCTGACGAGCCAGGGCGAGTTCGTCATCATCGATCGATTTCTCTGGAATCTCTTCGAAATAGGCATCGGACCGACGCACTTCCCGTCCGTAGTGCAGAGTCGTCATGACCAGCCCCTTGTCATGGGGGCCGATGGCGACCATGTGTTCTCGCCCAGCCATGGTGACGCGGCCGATGGCGGTCTTGTTCTCCCGTCGCATCGCCTCGCACAGAACGCGGAACGCCTCCTCGGCAACGGGGCCGTCCGGCGCCATGTAGTAGGGGGTGTCGAGGTAGATGGGGTCGAGTTCGTTTTCGTCGACGAACTGCACGATCTCCAGGGTGCGGGTCGTTTCGAGCTTCACTTTTTCAAGATCCTCATCGCTTAAAACGACGTACCTTCCCCGTTCGTATTGATACCCCTTGACGATGTGATCTTTGGCGACCTCTCCGTGAACGGGGCAGGTGTACTGGTACCTTATGCGCTGGTGGCAGTCCTCATGCAACATGTTCAGACTTGTGCGTGCCGTGGAGCTTACGGCCCGATAAAGCCGGATGGGGATAGTGATGAGGGAGAGCTTGAGATTTCCCGTCCAGGACGTTCGCGCAGGCATGGTGAATTCCTTGAGGGGCAGGAGTCAGGAGCCAGAATCAAGAATCCAGGAGTCAGGAGTCAGGAGCCTTGAATCTTGTATCTTGAATCCTGAACCAGGAACCTGAAACCTGAAGCCTGGAACCTTGCCCCGGGTGCGCGGCTGCTTCCGCGCCCCCGGGGCTTCTTTTATTGCTTCTCAACCTGGAAGCCTTCGTTTTTCCAGGCCTCGACTCCTCCCTGCAGAGCTTCTGCATGGGAGAATCCTTGCTTTTCGAATTCTTCCGCCCGACGGGCGGATGTCCCTTCGTTCGGTCAGGCGCAGTAGAAAATAAGTTCTTTCTCCTTTGGAATCTCGGCGAGCCTGTCCTCGAGTTCGTTGAGGTGAATAGCGCCTTCGAGGTGCATGTCGCGGCATTTCTGCTCGTCGTCATATGCGCACACCAGCAGGGCTTGGCCGGATTCGACTTTCTCATGGGTCTGTCGTGCATCGATCCGTTGTGCTTGTCCCACGGCTTACCTCCTTTCACGAAATGTGCGACCTGTGCTCCGGTCACGATTCAACGATATCGCAGCACGGGAGCGACGCAACTGGAAATCCCGGTCGGAGGCTGACTTTACTGGTTGAAAGAGTAAAACATGATGTTATGTTTCTAAGCGAATTTTAATTACCCCGACTTTCGGCAGCAGGGAAAAGGAGGCACTATGAAGGAGACGAGAGTGTTGACTGCGGCAGCCGTCCTGGTGATCGGCACGATGCTGTGGGTTGGCGCGGGTAGCGGAGTCGGCGCGGAGGAAAGGGCGCAACTGGCGCAGAGAGCGCAGGAGCGACCGACTCAGGCTCGGGAGGAAGTCGACGCGGGTCAATGTTTCGGATGTCACACCGAGGTGCGCGACCTCTTCGGCGGTTCGGCGCACGCCGATCTGGGGTGCGCAACATGTCACGCGCAGATGGAAGAGCATCTGCGAGACCCACAAAGCCGAGTTCGGACGAATCTGGATCCGGCGGTCTGCGGCCAATGTCATGCCGATCAATTCGAGAGCTCCATGCAGGTCAACTGGGCGGCCGAGCCGCGCATGGAAAAGGGGGTCCCCACGGGACGCTCGCCGCTGCAGGACAAGCTGCTGGCTCCCCACGGCTTCACCGTCGAACACAACGAGCCTCGCAGCCATCCCTTCATGGTGGTCGACATGATGGTCGTCGACCGCTTCGCGGGTGGGCGCTATCAATACAAGGAGCCCTGGAGCGTCAGCCGCCCCGGAAGGGTCTGGGACGTGCTGGAGGACACCGAAGAAATTCACCCGGGGCTCGCCCGGGCCGGAAACGCCGTCTGTCTGCAGTGCAAGACGACCGATCTCATCCTTGACTGGCAGTACATGGGTGATCCGGGAAGGGCGAAGTGGGACCGCACTTCGGACGTGAACGAGGTCGTTCGCGACGTGCACAACGCGCTGGGCTGCATCCACTGCCACGACCCCCACGGCACCCATCCGCGCATCGTTCGCGACGCCCTCATCGAGGGGATCGAGCGCGAAGGCGCCACTCCCTACCGAGAAGACAAGGGGAGGGACGCCATTGAGGTGATCGATTTCCGCAATTTCAGAAAAATCGGTCTGGTGAAGGAGCCGCGTTCGAACTTGCTGTGCGGACAGTGCCATGTCGAGTATGCCTGCAATCCCGGGCTCGCGCCCGAAGGCGACGGGAGAGTGACAATGGAGAGCCGCCTCTCCAATCATTTCCCGATGAGGAACGTTCTCGACGTGCTGGACCATTACACGGAGGTCGGTTTCCGCGATTTCACCCATGCGGTGACGGGCGCCCGTCTGATCAAGCTGCAGCACCCCGAGCTGGAGAGCTATTGGGAGAGCCCCCACGAGAGGGCCGGCATCAAGTGCGCCGACTGCCACATGGGGCGCAGCACCAACGCCGCAGGAGAGACCTTCACCAATCACCAGATGCTGCGTCCGGCGCACCATATCGACACCATCTGCATGGGATGTCATCCTGATGCCACTGAGAACGAACTGCGGCACCAGATCGCCGCGGTGCAGAACTATACCCGCGGGAAGATGCGAAACGCAGAGCAGAGTCTTGAAGTGCTGATCGACACCTACGCCCTGGCCGTGCGACAGGGAGTTTCCGAAGACGTGTTGGCGCAGGCGCGAAGACAGCATGAGATCGCTCATGTGCTGTGGGAGTGGTGGACGGCTGAAAACAGCGACGGATGGCACAACCCGGCGCTTGCCCGTCAGAGTCTGCTCGATTCCATCGCGGCCGCACGACGCGGGGCAGACATCCTGCACGAGGCGATGAAGCCCCACCCCGTTCCCCCCGTCGTACGCTGAGGCGTTCACTATCGCTGGAGGGCGCACTGGAGTGCGCCCTCCGTTTGTCGTTCACCGAAAACAACTGTAGAATCAAGGTTCAGCCGAATTCGATCTGCGGGAACAGGCATGAGCGCTGAGCCGAAAAATCATAAGACATTTTTCTCTCGCCTGCGGTGGATCGTTCTGAGCCACCTAAGACGAAAGCTCGGCGCCGGACTCCTGGTCGTCATCCCCCTCGGGATCACCCTCTTCATCCTCAGATTCCTCTTCAATCTGGCCGACGGTCTCCTCGCTCCCTATATTCGGCAGATCGGCATCTTTCTCTTCGGGGAGGGATACTACCTTCCGGGGCTGGGGATGATCGCCGGCCTCTTTCTCATCTATTTCTTCGGGATCCTGGCAACCAACGTCTTCGGCCGCCAGATTGTCCATTACTGGGACAGTGTCCTCACGCGCATCCCCATCGTCCGAACGATCTATATCTCGGCCAAGCAGTTGATCGAAGTCTTCTCTCGTCGCGGAGGGACGAGCTTCCGGCGTGCCGTCTACATCGACTTCCCCAAGAAGGGCTCCTACACCATCGCCTTCGTCACCAACGAGACGGTTTCGGCGTCGGGAAAACGTTACTGCACCTGTTTTATTCCAACATCTCCCAATCCCACGGCGGGGTACGTCGTCATTCTGCACGAGTCGAACATCTATCCGGCCGCCTTCACCGTGGAGGAGGCGATGAAGCTGATCATGTCGGGGGGGATGGTTTCGCCGGAAATCATCACCACGGCGAAACTCCAGTAAACCGGACACGCTGCGCCGCGGGGGTCGCGAATGGCGAATTTTCCTGAAAAAGAGCGGATATTCGAAAAAGGAAAGGGGCTGCTGCACCACCTTCGACACACCATGGGGGCGGGCCTTCTCGTCGCCATCCCTTTGGGGATCACCCTTTTCATCCTCCGGTTTCTCTTTCATCTCGCCGACGGCATTCTCGCCCCGTACATCAGATTTTTCCAGCGACTGCTCTTCGGCCAGGCCTTCTATCTGCCCGGCCTCGGGGTGATTTTCGGGGTGATCTTCGTCTATCTTGCCGGCGTGGTGGCCTCTAATGTACTGGGAGGGTATTTCGTTCGCCGCTGGAACCTTCTGCTGGCGCGCATCCCCCTTGTCAAGACGATCTATTTCGCCGCGCACCAGGTGGTGGAGATCATGACCCGGGGAAGGGGGAGCTCGGTCCGGCGGGCGGTTCTCGTCCAGTTCCCCGAAACTGATTCCTTCGCCTTCGCTTATGTCACCAACGAGTCGATCACCACATCGGGGAGGCGCTACTTCACATGCTTCGTCCCGACGGCGCCCAACCCGACCTCGGGATATGTGCTGTTTCTCAATGAAAGCGAGATCTTCACGACCGGAATGAGCGAGGAGGAGACCGTCAAAATCATCATGTCTCTGGGGGTGGTCGTCCCGGAGGTGCTTTATGCCGAGCGGCTGCAGTGAGGGGGAAGGGACAAATTTCGGCAGTCCCTGGGATTTAATTCACACCGGATTGTGGATAGCCTTGTGGAAAAGCCTTGAAGATTCATTCAAGGCGGCGACGGATCGATGGAAATGGCTCTTTGCCTAAATTTGCGTCATGTTTTGGTTTCGTCTAATCATATTATTTTAAAAAATAACGCGGGACCTCCATGTGAATTCAGTTTGCCGCCACTCTTCAGCACGCACGTTTCATCCATGAAGTTTGTTCAAGGATTTTTGAGTGTTCTAACCGTATTCTATTGACACTTCTGCGATCAGCAGCTACCGTTACCTGTCTTAATTCCTGATAAAAATAGTCTTCTAATCGAGGGAGTTCATGATTGGCAGGTGGGTAAACGATCTGAAGATTCATTACAAGCTCGCTCTTATGATTGGGCTCGCTTTGTCGGTCCTGCTTTTTTTCACAGGCCAGGGTATTGTGGAGAAGGCGCAGGTCGCCCGTGAGAATGCACGCCTTGAAAAGCTTGTAATGGTTTCGGTGCGGGTTGGAAATCTGGTCCACGGTCTTCAACGTGAACGTGGGGCGTCATCTGGTTTCATCGGCAGCCGTGGCGGTGAATTCGGCAATGACCTTACCGTTTTCCGAGCTCAGAGTGATTCTTACCTCAAGGAGTTGCAGCACATCCTGGGGGCATTTGAAGGTTCCGTGCTGGAGGTGGATTTGCAGAATCTGCTGCGAGGCAGCGAGGCGTTGCTGCGCCAACTCGAAACCCGACGCTCCTTTGTCAGCAGCCTTCAGGCGACGGCCCCCGAGGTGGTGGAATACTACTCGCAACTGATAGCCGAGCTGCTCACTATCCCCATGCATGTTGCCACTCTGAGCAGTGATGGCGAAATCAGTACGAAGGCGGCCGCTTACGGTATCTTTCTCCA
This sequence comes from Desulfuromonadales bacterium, assembly GCA_029289095.1. GTDB lineage: Bacteria > Desulfobacterota > Desulfuromonadia > Desulfuromonadales > JACZKF01 > JARFUG01. The sequence continues at coordinate 22,980 of JARFUG010000009.1, read as the reverse complement.
TGCCAAGGAGCGGGCCGGCATTGAGAGAGCGCTGCTGACGAATGTCTTTGCCAGGGGGCGCTTTGAGGGCCAGAATTTTACCAGGGTCCTTGGCAACTACGCCGAACAAAGAGTTCTTCTCAATACCTTCCTGAGCCTCGTTGACGAGGAGACCATGAAGTATTATCAGGACACTTTGTCGGGAAGCTACGTGGACGCGGTTGAACAGGCCCGGAGCTACGCTTTCGCCAATGCCGACGCCGAGAGACTGCAGATGGATCCCCGGCGTTGGTTTCTGGACTCGACCGGGCGAATCGATCTTCTGAAGGAAGTTGAGGAGCGTCTGGCGGCCGACCTTCACAGGATGGGCAACGCTCTGGCAACCGATGCGCAGACCGCAATGGTGATATTCGTCACATTGACCTTGGCCTCGATCATATTCACGGTTCTTTTCTCGATCTTCATTGCGATGCGTATCAGCCGTGGACTTCATCATGCCGCCGAGATTGCCGGCCGGCTTGCCCGGGGGGATTTGACAGTTCAGGTAAACGGCGACGGTCGAGACGAAACGGGACAGGTCCTGCTCGCCTTTGCCGGAATGGCTGATAATCTCAACCGTATCATTTCCGAAGTCCGTTCAGGCGCCGACAGCCTGGCCTGTGCCGCGGCGGAGGTGAGCGCAACCAGCGAGGCGCTCTCTCAGACTGCGAGTGAGCAGGCGTCCAGCGTTGAAGAAACGTCTGCCGCAGTCGAGCAGATGACCTCTTCGATCACTCTCAATACCCAAAATGCGCGCACAACCGGCCGGATGGCGGCGAATGCCGCTGAGAACGCGGATAAAGGAGGTGAGGCGGTTGTTCAGACGGTAGGCGCGATGAAGCAGATTGCCGTGAAGACCTCTATCATCGATGATATCGCCTACCAGACGAATTTGCTTGCCCTCAATGCAGCCATCGAGGCAGCTCGGGCCGGGGTCCATGGTAAAGGCTTTGCCGTTGTCGCGGCTGAAGTTCGGAAACTTGCAGAGAACAGTCGCGTTGCTGCGCGCGAGATTGACCTGATGGCTACGCAGAGTGTTGTGCAGGCCGAGCAGACCGGACAATTGCTGGAGCAGATCGTGCCGGCTATCCGCCAAACTTCAGCCTTGGTTCAGGAGATCGCTGCGGCTTCGGAGGATCAGGCCGAAGGGGCGGGGCAGATCAATGTTGTAATGGCGCAATTGAATCAGGTCGCCCAGCAAAGCGCCGCTTCATCGGAGGAACTGGCTGCAACAGCGATGAACATGAGCAGTCAGGCAGAAAAGCTGCAGAAGCTGGTCGACTTTTTCCGAACGACCCAGGACCCTGCAGTGAAAACTTCCTGACGTATTTTGATTTGACGCAAAGATTCCGCCATGCTATTCGTCCGCATGCTCAGGTGGACCACGAGACGAACTTCATGTCAGAGGAGGAACGGATGCGCATTACCCCCGCGAGTGAGCTCGAAAGTCGCATAAAGAAACTGCAGGCACTGATGGCGGGCCAGAAGATCGATTCCGTACTGGTGTTACAGAATGCCGACCTGTTCTACTTCACCGGGTCCATCCAGCAGGGCGTCCTTTATATTCCTGTGGAGGGCGAGCCCCTCTACATGGTGCGCAAAGAGTTCGGGCGGGCGCGCATGGAGTGCGGTCTGAAGGAGATTGTCCCCTTCAAGAGCCCCAAGGACATCCCAAACATTCTCGCCGACTACAGTTATGCAATTCCGCAGCGGGCCGGGATGGAACTCGACGTCGTTCCCGTCGCCCTTTACCAGCGCATGGCAAAAGTGTTCGAGGGGACTGAAATCGTCGATGCGACCCCTTTGATCCGCACCGTGAGGGCCGTGAAGTCGAAGTACGAAATCGAGATCATGAAGGATGCCGCCCTTCAGGTCGACCGGGTCTATCAACGGGCGAAGGAAGTCATTCGCGAGGGGATGACCGATCTCGAACTCGCCGCCGAACTCGAATATACCGCCCGCAAAGAGGGGCACCAGGGGATCACCCGGATGCGCGGCTTCAACTCGGAGCTCTTCTACGGTCACATCTTCTCTGGCCCCGACAGCGCTGCGCCGGCCTTTCTCGATGCCCCTCTGGGCGGGCTCGGCGTAAACCCCTCCATCGGGCAGGGTGCGAGCTTCAAGAAAATCAGAAAGAACGAACCGATCACCATCGACTTCGCCGGCGCTTTTGACGGCTATCTCGTCGACCAGACCCGAACGCTGTGCATCGGGGGGCTCCCCTCCGAGTTGGTCAAGGCCTACCAGGACATGTACGCTATTCAGAACAGGCTCAAGGAGATCGCCCGCCCCGGCGTCGCCTGGGGGGAGATCTACGAGCAATGCCATGCGATGGCGGTGCAGATGGGGTACGGCGATCACTTCATGGGGACTAAGGGGGCGCAGGTCTCCTTCATCGGCCACGGCATCGGCGTGGAGATCGACGAATACCCCTTTCTCGCCCGCGGTTTCAAGGATCAGGTCCTCGAAGAGTACATGACATTCGCCTTCGAGCCCAAGGCGGTCTACCCCGGCCTGGGAGCGGTGGGGATCGAAAACACCTTCTGGGTGGAGAAGGACGGGTTGAAACATCTCACCTTCTCACCGGAGGAACTCGTCGTGCTGTAATCGGTGATTGGTGACCGGTTTCAAAGTTTCACCAGCCACCAGCCACCAACCACCAGTCACCAGTCACCAGTCACGGTCTTTATAAATGAAAAAGCCGGGAGATTTCTCCCGGCTTGATGACAGTGGCCCTGCTTAGGGGTCAGCGGCCCAGGCCGTCTCTCTGGGGCTGCTGTTGGTCGCGCCGGTCCATCCCATCTACTTCTACCTCTCTTTCCCTTTCCATCTCCATTCTTTCTTCTTGCTCAAATGGCGGGGCGACCCCCATGAATTCCTGCACGTCGAGATCAAGGGCCTCGAGGGTCTCGCGGTCGAGCTGGCCCGTTGCCGCGATTCCCTCATCCTGCTGGAATTCACGAATCCCTTCTTGGGTCATGGGGCCCATGATCCCGTCGATCGGACCGGGGTCGGCCCCTTTTTCCTGAAGCGCCTGCTGGAGTTCGCGCACCTGGCTCGAGGTCAGTTGCTGGGGATCGACCCGCTGCTGGTCGCCTACCATTCTCTGATCGTTGCGGGGCTGGATGCCAACCTGCCCATCGCGCTGCTGGTCGCGCCGGCGCTCGTCCATATCCCGGTCCCGGCGTTGCGGCTCGTCGCCGAATCCGGGAGCAACACCCATGTATTCCTGAACATCGAGATCGAGCGCCTCAATGGTCTGCTGGTCGATCTGGCCTGTGGCGGCCAGTCCTTCTTCCTGCTGAAATTCGCGGAGCGCTTCACGGGTTTCCGGGCCGACGACACCGTCGATCGGACCCGGATCGACCCCCTGCTCCTGGAGGGCCTGCTGAAGTTTGCGCACCTTTTCCGAATCGAGTTGCTCAAGGGAGACCTGCTGCTGTTCTGCGGCTCGGCCCATCGTGTCCTGCGGGGAAGCCGGTCCTATGCCATCCCGGAAAGCCGGCGACTCGACGGCGCCGTTTTCCACGGCCAGGACCTGTCCGCCGAGGAACAGACTTCCCAAAAACGCAATCATGGTGAACGGGGCGAAATATCTCATGATCATTGATCTCCTGTCTGTCGATTGAGTTGAACCAGGGCCACTGGAATCCACGGTCCGGTAGGGGCAAAGACCCATCTGCCGGCTCTGTCGATTGACAATTTCGAGCATAGCAGGTTTCAGGCGACAGAAAAGGGAGGTGGAACGCCCACAAAAAAAGCGGGCAAACCGCCCGCTTTTTCGTGTGCATCCAAAGTTGCATGACTCGCTCGTGAAGCTGAAACAGTGGTGCGGGGGCTGGGGCGCGCGAGTGGTTATGGTGCAAATGCCCGCCGGAAAGAGATTACCTTTTCACCCGCTGCCATTCTATGCGGCCGCCGCGTTCGATGCCGAAATGCTCGGCGAAACCGCCCCGCACTTCCACCACGTAGCGGGCTGCTCCGGCAGAGCTGTAGATGGTGTCCGACATGGGAATGGTGCGATGGGCGATGTTGAGAATTTCGCCCTCGTCGGTGATGAAGATCATGTCCAGAGAGGACGGCGTGTTGCGCATCCAGAAATGCAGTATCTGCGCCTTGTCGAAGACAAAGAGCATTCCGGTTGTGAAATCGGGGACTTCTCTCCCCATGAGACCCCGGCTGCGGGCGCCGTCCGTCTCGGCGATCTCGATGGAGATCGAGGCTGCGGAGGTTCCGTCAGGACGCAGGAAGTCGAGGCTCCCGTCGATTCGCATCGTCCCCGGACCATGCTGCGCGGCGGCGCCGCCGACGAAGCCCAAGATGAGGGCCAGGGCGATCAGGACAGCAATCGGTCCTAAATATCTGGTTGCAGGCGCATAAAATAATGCCATCGGATTTCTTTGAAAATTCACCAAAAAGTTGATGGCGGATTTTATCCCGGAAACTCAGGTGTGTTCAAGCAGAATGCGGAGCTCATTGCGGACCACGGAAACGGTATCGGTGCTCGGAGAAGCGCCGCCGATTCCTTTGAACCAGAACCGGTCGAACACCTTCCCCGCCTCGGTCTCGAGAATCATTCTCGCGGGAAAGAGCGAATAGAGGGTGAATTTTTTAAGGACGGCGTCGAGGAAACCGACCTGGTCCTCTCCACATACCTCGACATACAACTCTCCCGTGTCGTGCTCCATTCTGATGTTGAAATTGTCGATAACGATTTGCGCCGCTTCTTCCATTGTCCGGCGTGCGCCTGCGAGGGCCAGGTAGTCGATGGATTTGGCCAGGGCCGGCTCAGCCTGAATTTCGAGACGGGCGAACCATGCCGAGGGCGAGACCTTTTCCGCGGCGCCTCCGATGATGCTGATTTGCTTCAGGGCCAGACCGGCACTCAGGCCGCTCAACCACCCCGGCAGAAACCGCCCCCAGATACGCAGCCGGTGGCGGTCGGCGCCGAGCTCATCGAGCTCGAACCCGGGGTTTGCTGGAAGGTTCGGCGGCAGCAGATTGTTCCACTCACTCTCGACAGTCCTGGTCTGCATCGTTTGGCTCCTTGCGGCGAATTTTTTATTCATCCAGCAAAGGATATGCCACGGAGATTCCTCGTGATTTTTCGAATGGCCGGGCTATCCGATAGTGTGAGGCGTGCACAAAAAGGGTGAATCTGACATCGATTTGCCTCTTTTTGCAGCAGTTGTTCTGAGCGATTCCGTGTACGAAAGGCGCGGTCCCGGAGCAACAAACTGTTTTCATCCCGGTGCAAACGCGCTAACATGCACGGCGCTGAAGGAGAAGATCCCATGAAAAAGATCCTTATCATCGATGACGATGCATCCTTTCTCGCCATGCTCGAAGAGTATGTCCGGGAGAACTTTCCGGCTTTGCGCGTGACGACGTGCGCCGATCCCGTCAAAGGACTCGGCGCCATCAGCGCCGAGCTCGATCTGCTGCTGGTCGACCTGGAGATGCCCGGGATCGACGGTTCCAAGATCCTTGCTTATGCCACCGCCCAGGGTCTGAGCAAGACACGGGTCATCATCCTCTCAGGGCGTCATGCCGACTACCTTCACCAGCGCTTCCCGATGGGGAGCTGCCTTGCGGTTTTGAACAAGTACGAGGTCAAACAGAAGGCGGTTCTCGAGATGATTTTCGGTTCGCTGCAGAGACAGTGTGGTCAGCAGGGAGGAAATTGCTAAAAGTTTTCAGCTCGTCAGGGTCTTGTCACAAACGGCAGGCTATAAATGTTTTTCTAAAAGAGGTTAAAATGGGCGAACTCGACACAACAAATCTCATCACCTTCGGAACGATTTCTCTGGCCATCGGCGGGCTTTCCCTGGCGTTCGGCAATACGACGGGCTTTTTCCTTCTGCTGGCGGTGGGCATCGCTTTTTACGGTGCTGCCGTGCGCTCCTCAATCCGGAAGCGAAATTCGTCTCGCCCAGACCAGAAGGACGGGAAACCAAAACCTTGACGGCTGAAAAGGGGCTCCTCCCCCTTCGGGGCGGGGAGCCCCTTGCGATCAGTGCTTCATGCTGCTGATCTGTCTGCCTATCTCCTTGGCGCGGTCGCCGAGAATCTCCTGCGCCTTCTCAAACAGTTCTTCCTCTTCCTCCGAAATGTGATGAAGGACGTTCTCTTTCATCACCGAGAGCTTTGCCACCCACTTCTCACTCACCTGAATGCGATCGAGCTCCCGCAGCAGGAGCTTCACTACGTGATGCTCTTCGATCGACTCCAGGACGTCCTCGTGGGTCTGCTCTGCATTGCGCACCGCCGGATAAAAGAACTTCTCCTCCCCTTCCATGTGCATCTGAAGTTCTTTGCGGATCTCGCCATAGAGCTTTTCCAGTTCCTTTTTCTTTTTTTCAGGCTCGTCCTTCATTGCATCGAACTGGCCGAACAGCTTCTTCACATTTTCGTGGTCCTTACGCAACATATCGAAAAGTTCCATATTTTCCTCCCGGCAAGAGTGTGAATTCGTGAACCTTAACCTTGACTTTTCCGATGTCAAGCATTGCAGGTCGGTGAAGCCACGCATTTTTCTGCACACTGTTGTGAATAATTATGGTGGGGAAAATAGTGTAAATGGTGAGAGGGGAGAGAGTGTCAGCTCAGGTTCCGGCGACAGGCGGCCTCCTGCTCCGCACTGCCGATGAGGATGAGATTGGTCCCTGCGGTGAGTTTCTCATCGGGGGAGGGGAGGATGGTCGTCTCCTTTCCGCTCTCCTCCAGGGCGATGACGGTGCAGCCCGTTCGGTCGCGAATACCGGAATTGCGCAGCGTTTTGCCATTCATGGAGGCGGGGACGGGAGAGCGAAAGACGTTCATTCCTTCGGAGAGGAAAATAGAAGCCTTTTGCTCCAGGATATTCATCAGGATGTTAGCCCCTACCGAAGCGTTGGAGACGACGAAGTCGGCGCCCGCTGTATAGAGTTGCTCGACGTTCTCCTCGCGATTGGCGCGGGAGACGATGCGCACATGCGGATTAAGGCGTCTGCAGGCGAGAGTGAAGAAGATGTTGGCGCCGTCGTCATTGGTGGTGACGATCAGTCCCTTGGCCTCTTCGATGGCGGCCTGCTGCAGGATGGAGCGGCTGGTGGCATCGCCGATCACCGCGATATGCTCGCTGCAGTGGGGATTGGGAGCCTGGTCGACAAGGATGAAAGGAACGGGGCGACGCTCCAGAAATGCGGCTGCCGCGCATCCGATGCGGCCGTGTCCGATGATCAGGACGAGATCTTCTTCAGATTTCTCCCCTGTGACCTTCTCCAGCGCCTCGAGGTGTTCCTGCGTTCCAACTACGACGATGACGGTATTTTCACCGAGCGGGGTCTCGGGGACGGGAATGGAGAAGTCGCCGCGCTCCCAGATTCCGACCACCGCCAATCCGGTGCGTTCGCGCACGCTTGCCTGGGCAAGAGTGAGGCCGGCGAATGGAGTGCCGTGGACGGGGAGTTCGGCCACCAGGAGCTTGCCGAAGGAGTCGAGAACATGTGCAAGCGCCCCTTGGGTGGTGGCGCGGGTCGCCAGATCGCGGCCGAGAATCCTCTTGAGAGGAATGACCTGGTCGGCGCCGGCCAATCGCAGAAATTCGATATGTTCGGGCTCCTCGACGATGGCGGCGATGGGCGTTTTGCACAGGGAACGCGCCGTGAGAATAATATTGGTGTTGTCGGTGTCGCCCATATTGGCGATCAGATAGCGAGCTGATTCGATTCGCAGCTTTTTCAGGACCTGGGGATCGGCGGGGCTGCCGTAAACGACCTTGGTCCCTTCCTGTTCATCGAGGCGAAGGGCCTCTTCGTAATTTTCCGTGACGAAGAAAAAGGGAATATCCTGCGATTTCAGCTTGCGCGTCAGAGCGCGCGTTACCGGGTCGAGGCCGAAAATGACGACGTGCCCCTCCATCTCGGGCGGAACGCCGTGGGCGGGACGGTAGCGCATCCGATTTTCGATCCAGGGGGCGAGAAAAAGGCTGATCATCCCGAAGGGAAGAAAAATGAGGAGAAAGATGACCCCCGAAATGGTGACGATCGCCGAGAAGAGGCGACCGGGATCGGACTCGAAGGTGATATCGCCGTAGCCCAAGGTCGTCATGGCGGTGATGACCCAATAAAAACCGGTGATGAAGGAATGCTCTTCTCCCTCCAGTCGGCGCTGAAGATACTGGAAGAGTAGAGAATACGATACAATCAGGGCGGTCAGAAAAGCGAAGTAGCTGAGTAGAACCTTCAAGTTCTGACGTGCTCGCCCCCGTAGAAAATAAGCCATTTCAGAGACAACGAATTTCACGGGTCCTCCGGCGGGAAGGGATGCGAGTCACTGGCTGCTGGCGCTTTGAGCGACTATGGCATGGAAAATACAGAGGGTCAAGACGCGGCCAGAAGCGCACTTCAAGACCTGCTGGGAGTTGGGAGAAAACCCCCTCTAGCCGCGGACCGTTGGTCGCTCGCCGCCAGTCGCGTCCCTGATATACTTTCACCACCATGAACACCCTTCCCGAATCCCCCGCCGAGCCCCTTATCCGCCTGCGGCGCTTGACCAAGGTATACCCCGAGGGGGACAAGACGCGGGTCGTCCTAAGGGGGGTCGATGCCGAGTTTTACCGGGGGGAGTTCGTCGCGCTGGTGGGACGAAGCGGCTCGGGGAAGTCGACCCTGCTCAACCTCATCAGCGGCATCGATCCGCCGACTTCGGGGGAGGTGGTCGTCGGCGGCGCCGACCTGACGCGTCTTTCCGAGCAGGCGCGCACCCTCTTTCGCAGGGCGCACGTCGGCTTCATCTTCCAGTTCTACAACCTCATCCCCACGCTGACGGCGATGGAGAATCTCCTGCTCCCCCTGGAACTCACGGGGCGCATCGGGGCCGACGAGCGCAGTCGGGCGTGCGAACTCCTCGCCAGGGTCGGTCTCGACGACCGCGCAGCAACCTTTCCCGACCGCCTCTCCGGGGGCGAGCAGCAGCGTCTCGCCATCGCCCGCGCCCTGGTGCACCGACCCCGGGTTCTCCTTGCCGATGAGCCGACAGGGAATCTCGACGCCGAAACGGGCGCCTCGGTGATGGCGCTTCTGTCGGCCATGGTGCGCGAGGCGGGGATGACTCTCCTGCTCGTCACCCACAGCCGCGATGTTGCCGCGCTGGCCGATCGCACCCTTACCGTGCACGACGGCATCCTTTCAGGGGAGGGACGGTGATCCTGCGACGTGCCGTTCTGCGGGGGCTGCTCCATCGCCCCCTGCTCCTGCTCTTCGCCGTCCTCGGGGTGGCCCTCGGCGTGGGAGTCGTGGTTGCCATCGATCTGGCCAACGCGAGCGCCGAGCGTGCCTTTCGCCTGTCAGCCCGAGCCCTTTCGGGGGAGGCGACCCATCGCATCGTCGGAGGCCCCGATGGAGTCGATGAATCCCTCTATGTCCGACTGCGTCTCCAGGAGGGGATCCGTGCATCGGCGCCGGTGATCGAGGGAGTTGCCGCGGCTGCGCGCGCTCCAGGTCTGACGCTGCGCATCCTTGGCGTCGATCCTTTTGCGGAGGGTCCTTTCCGCACCTATGTCCCCACTGCAGGGGGCGAGGGCAACATCGCGCAACTTCTCACGGAACCGGGGGCGGCCCTCGTCCTGCAGGAGACCGCCGCCCGCCTCGGGGTCCGGATCGGCGATACGGCGGCGCTCGAGGTCGGAGGGAGGCTGCGGGACGTCAGGATCGTCGGGACTCTGGATGCCGGCGACGAGATCGCCGCGCGCGCCCTGGAGAACCTGATCGTCGTCGATCTTTCTACCGCTCAGGAACTCCTCGGAATGTCGGGGCGGCTGTCGCGCATCGATCTCATCGTCCCCGAGGGAAGGGCAGGGGAGGAGATGCTGGGGCGCATCGCGTTGATCCTTTCTCCCGAGGCGGCGCTCACCCTCGCCGATCCGCGGGGAGACGTTCTGGCTCACATGACCAGGGCCTTTCAGCTCAATCTCACCGCCCTCAGCCTCCTGGCGCTTGTCGTGGGGATGTTCCTGATCTACAACACCCTTTCCTTTTCGGTCCTGCAGCGCCGCGAACTCCTCGGCTCTCTTCGCACCCTCGGTGTGACCCGGCGTGAGATCTTCGCCCTCGTTCTCGGCGAGGCTCTCCTCATCGGCGCGGCCGGCACCGCCCTTGGACTTCTCGTCGGAATGGCTCTGGGGAGCGGGCTCATTCATCTCGTCTCCCGCACCATTCACGACCTCTATTTCGTCCTGACGGTGCGCACCTTCGCCGTCGAGCCGTGGTCGCTGGTCAAAGGAATCGCCCTGGGTATCGGCGCTTCCCTCGCCGCCGCCTTTGTTCCGGCCCGGGAGGCGGCCATGTCCTCCCCCCGAACCGTCCTGACCCGATCGGCGGCCGAAGGGCGCAGGCACGCTCTTCTTCCGCTCACTGCCGGCTTCGGGGCGGCCCTCCTGCTTGCCGGCGGAGCGCTCCTTCTGCTCTCCGGGCGAAGCATCCCTGTCGCTTTCGGCGCGCTTTTCGCCCAGATCGCCGGGTACGCCCTCATCGTCCCCGCAGCGGCGGTTCTCCTTCTTCGGCTGATTCAGCCGGTGAGCGGTGCGCTCTTCGGCTTACTGGGGCGCATGGCTCCGCGCAGCATCGTTGCGTCGCTGAGCCGAACCGGGGTCGCCACCGCCGCCCTCGTGGTGGCCGTCTCGGCCGTCATCGGTGTAGGGATCATGATCGGAAGCTTTCGCGCAACGCTCATCTCCTGGCTCGAGAGTTACCTGCGGGCCGATCTCTACGTGGCGGTGGCCGGAGACTCACGTGAGCGCGCCCCTCTCGATCCTCTCGTCCTGGAGCGTCTGTCGGCCCTTCCGGGAGTCGAGCTCGTGACGCGGGCGCGCCATCTCACCCTCGAGTCCGAGGAGGGGCCGACAGATCTCTTCGTCGCCGACATGCCCCCCGAGGGGTTTGCCGGCTACACCTTCACGCACGGAGATGCCGACGCGATCCGTAGACGCATCATCGAAACGCCGGCGGTGATCGTCTCCGAGCCCTTCGCCTGGCATCGCCGGCTCGCTCCCGGCGATACGGTGCGCCTTCGCACCGACCTGGGAGAGCGGGATTTCACGGTGGCGGGGGTTTTCACCGATTTCAGCTCCGATCGGGGGAGGGTGGTGATGAGCGGCCCGGTCTACGAGAGTTTCTGGCGGGACCGGCAGGTCGATGCCCTTGGAATTTATCTCGATCCCGCGAGGGATGCCGACGCGGCCGCCGAGGAAGCTCGCCGGCTCACTGGAGATGTCCAGCAGCTCGACATCTACTCGAACCGGGGCCTGAGGGAGGCCTCCATGGCGACTTTCGAACGCACTTTTGCCATCACCGCGGTGCTGCGCACGCTGGCGATCGTTATCGCCTTCGTGGGGATTCTCAACGCTCTTCTGGCCATGCAGGCGGAGCGGGGAAGGGAGCTTGCGGTGCTGCGGGCCAACGGTCTGACGCCCCGCCAACTTTGGGGGCTCGTGATGGGGGAGACCGGGCTCATCGGTGTGCTCTCCGGTCTTCTCGCCGTTCCCCTCGGCGTGCTGCAGGCTCTCGTGCTGATCCACATCATCAACCGGCGCTCCTTCGGCTGGACGCTGCAGACCGCCTTCGACCCGGCGCTGATCGCACAGGCGGTGGGGCTCGCCGTCATCGCCGCGCTCCTTGCGGGAATCTATCCCGCCTGGCGTATGGCCCGCACTTCTCCGGCCCAGGCCCTTCGGGAGGAATGAGATGCGCCGCACACACGCCCCTGTTCTCTTCCTGATCCTGATAGCGCTCGGGGCCGCCGCCGTCCTGTGGTGGAGCCGCCCTCCCGTTCCTGCGCCGGAGCCCGAGCGCCTCACGGTTGCGGAGACCCTCGGAGGCGAGGCGCTTGAAGGGTATGCCCGCGCCGTCGAGCTGAGGATCTTCCGCTTCCCCGCGGACCACGGTCCCCACCCGGATTTCCGCACCGAATGGTGGTATTTCACCGGCAACCTCCACGATGAGGACGGTCGTCACTTCGGCTACCAGCTCACCTTCTTCCGTGTCGCCTTATCTCCGGAGATGCCCGAACGCACCTCTGTCTGGGCGTCCCGCCAGGTTTTCATGGCCCATTTCGCCCTGACCGACACGGCCGGGGAGCGCTTCCACCATTTCGAGCGCTTCAGCCGCGCCGCCCTGGGCCTTGCCGGAGCAGAGACAACCCCCTTTCGCGTCTGGCTCGAAGACTGGTCGGCGGACTCCGAGCCGGGAGAGGGGTTTCCCTGGCGTCTCCAGGCCCGGGAAAACGGGGTGGAGATCGACTTGCATCTCGAGAGCGCCAAGCCGGTGGTCCTGCAGGGGGAGGCGGGGCTCAGCCGCAAGAGCGACGAGATCGGAAACGCCTCTTACTACTATTCGATGACCCGCCTGCCGACGCATGGAACGGTGCGGGTGGGCGAGGGAGAATTCGTCGTGACGGGAGACTCATGGCTCGACCGCGAGTGGAGCACCAGCGCCCTCGGAGAAGGGGATGTCGGCTGGGACTGGTTCTCGCTGCAGCTCTCCGATCGCCGCGAGGTGATGTTCTACCGCATACGACGCGAGACGGGGGAAGCTTCTCCCTGGAGCGCCGGGACCCTCGTCGCCCCGGACGGAAGCGCGCGCACCCTCGGCGTCGATGAAGTTCGCATCGAGGAACTCGACCGCTGGACAAGCCCCCGGAGCGGGGTCGTCTACCCGGCGCGCTGGCGACTCTCCATCCCCGTCGAGGAGATCGATCTCCTGATCGATCCGCGCCTCGCCGATCAGGAGCTCGACACCACCGTGCGGTACTGGGAAGGGGCGGTGCGGGCGCAAGGGATTTCGCGCGGAGAGCCGGTGACGGGGTTGGGATATGTGGAGCTGACAGGATACAGTGAGGGGAAATTTTGAATGGTGAATTTTGAATTCTGAATGAAGGGCTGACCCCCCTGGCCGCAAGCGGCCATCCCCCCTGTTCCACAGGGGGGACATGGCTTTGCCCCCCCTGTGGAACAGGGGGGGTGGCCCGCAGGGCCGGGGGGTGTATCTCACCCCCTTTCCCGCCTGTACTCCTCTTTCATTCTTTCGAGATTGTCCTTTCCGATGCCGTCGGTTTCAAATTTGTAGACCGCCTGGGCGTTGGTGGCGAAGATCTTGTTCTTCAGAGGGCCGTCGGCAGGGCCGAGTGCGGCGAATCCGTGTTTGCGTCGCATGTCCTCCGGGATTTCCAGGCGACGGAACGCCTCGATCTGCCATTGGGGCGATCCGTACCAGACCGAATCGGTCCCCCACAGCACCCGCTCTTCTCCGAGTCCCTTGATGAGCGTTCCGACCATTCCGGCGCAGAAGCGCGGCGCGCTGATGGCGGTGAGGGCGAAGACCGAGCCGACTTCGGCGTAGATATTGTCCAGCCCATGTTCCTCGCGCATACGGGCCAGGTCGCTCACCCAGGGGATGTAGCCGGTTCTCTCGAAGAGTTCCTGGTCTGCCACCGAGGGGATGCCGCCGTAGTGAAGGGCGGAGTGATAGATGAGGAAATTGAGCTGCGGCCAGTCGCGGGCGGCTTTGGGAAGATCATCCACATTGCCGTATCGCCATGTGTCGGCCATCTCCTCGCGGTAGTTCTCCGGCAGAAGCCCCTTGTGCACGCAAACGGTGGTAATTCCCGAGTCGAGCATCTTCTGGTAGACGGGGTAGACGAGCTTCTCGTCGTCCATGCGCCAGGGATATTTCGATTCACCGAAAGGTTGCCCCGTGGTGTAGCCTTTCCAGGCGTCGGGACGCGCCTCGACCAGCTCGTCAATCTCGTCGAGCCATCCATCTTTGCCTGGAGTGAAGAGGGCATGGACGTAAAAGCGCTTGCTCCCCGCCATTTCGTTGACGCGCTCCCGGGCGGCGAAGGCCTCTGCGTTGGAGAGAAAATAGCGCTGCGGGTCGTCGTTGGGTGCGTTGCTCAGGACCGCAAGATCAGTATCGCTCTGCAGAAAGACTTCCTCGAAGAAATTGTCGAAGCGCACCTTTTCCAGCGTCTGCTCTCCTTCAATGCTTGGCGCCCAGTCCTTGGCCATCTCCCGCAACTCGAGAATGACGTCCCCGGGGTAGTCGTCGTGCACGAAGTGGGTCTGCACATCGAAGATCCGCTGGTTCTGCAGCGCCCGACTCCGCTCGGCCGCCGCCGCGGGGTCGGCGGCTTCGGCGGCGCTGACGGTAAACAGAGGTCCGAAAACCGAATTCATGGCGAGAAATGCGGCGGCCATGCCGCAACTGCTCTGAAGAAACCGCCTCCGATCCATACCCAGGCGGGGACTCATCTTGTCGGCCATCTCGATCAATCGTTTTTCAACGAGAGACATTTCCGGAGTCTGCATTCCGGCGTCAAGCGGCTTGTCCTCCTGCCAGATGCGTGTGGGGAGCGGCCGGTGGGTCCTTCTTTCATGCGGAGAAAAGGGGTTTCGATCGTCCATGTTTCGTTCCTCCTCCCTGTGAGTGAAATGGTCCGGCATCAGTCTATCCCGTTGTCCGGAGTGTACAAGGAGACATAAAGTGTCTCTTGCTTCGGGGAAATAGCTTGACATCGCCCCCGGTCCTATCTTAATCCTCTTGGGAAGGTGCTCCCTCCGGTCCTTGAGGGCGGGGGCATTGATTTTGCATTTTCAGTCTTTTGCGCCGGCGTCAACCCTTCTATTTGCAGCCCGTGAAATGGCGGATTCTCCCGTTCCCTCCACAATCCGGAAATCCATTCTCAAGGAGGTTCTCAAGGACAATCTCGCCGAAGGGAATGGTGCGCGCTCCTCGTCGCGCCATCGAAAGGGCGCTTCGCGCCGTCCCTACGGCTGGCTTGCGCTTGTCCTTTTCCTGCCGGTGCTCTTCGGCCTCTCAGGATATCTTTTCGCCTCCCCGCAGCAACAGGAGGCGCCCGAGCCGCTGACCCGGACGGTCTACACCGGGGTGATTCCGTCGCCGGAGCTCTTCTTCCCGTCCGTATCGCTGCAGGACATTCTGAGCTTCACCGGAGGTGAAGAAAACCTGTCGCGCAATTACAGCGCCCTTGCGGCGACGGGGATGACCCTTGCCGAACTCTTCGATCTCGGCGTCAAGACGATCGTCATCGATCCCGGGCACGGTGGGCGCGACCCGGGCGCCATCGGTCCCGGCGGACTCATGGAGAAGGATGTCACTCTCGATGTGGCCCGCCGTCTGCGCGATCGTTTGCAGAAATATCCGGGATATCGCATTCTCATGACACGCGACGACGACGTCTGGGTCTCTCTGCGCGACCGCGTCCGTTTTGCCAACGCCAACCACGCCGATCTCTTCATCTCCATTCATGTCAATGCCATTGAAATGCCGCAGATGAATATCATCGAGACCTATTATTTCGGCGCCCAGGCGGCCGACGAGCAGGCTCTGCAGCTTGCTGCGGTCGAGAACAGAGGATCGGAATACCTGATGGCCGAATTCAGGGGGATGATCCAGAAGATCGGCGATACGTTCAAACAGCAGGAATCGCAACTGCTGGCGGCGGCGATCCAGGAAAATCTCTACAGGAACGTGCGGGAAGAGTCCGGATACAGCCTGAGCCGGGGGATCAAGACCGCCCCCTTCATCGTGCTTCTGGGGGCTGAAATGCCTGCCGTTCTGGCCGAGATCACCTGTATCAGCAACCCCGAAGAAGAAAGAAAGCTCACCGACCCCGGGCGGCGCGAACAGTTCGCCGCCTATCTCGAGGGGGGGATCGTCAACTATCTGAACCGTTCCCATTCCGAAAAAAATCCAGATGGAGGAATAAACGCGTATGCCGGAAAAAAAACAAATGGAAAAGGATGAGATTCTTGCTGTAGGGATCGACCTGGGAACGTCCCGCTCCGCCATATCGACCAGCGCCGGAGAGCGTCGCTGGGTGGAGAGCTATGTCGGATGGCCTAAGGATTTCGTCGCTCGCAAGCTTCTGGGGAAGAAGGTCCTCTTCGGTGCAGAGGCGCTCAATCAGCGTCTCTCCCTGAATCTTTTCAGACCCCTTGAGGCCGGCGTCATCAAGGAAGGAACCGCGAAGGAGGAGGAATCGGTGGTCGAACTCATCGGCCATCTCATCGACCTTGCCGCCCCTGCCAGAGGGCAGAAGGTCCATGCCGCGGTCGGCATCCCGGCCGAAGCGCTCAAGGTCAACCGCAGCGCCATCCGCAAGGCCGTCTCAAAATTCGCCGAAAAGCTCATCGTCGTCTCCGAACCTTTCTCGGTGGCCTACGGTCTGAACGCGCTGGAAAACGCCATGGTGATCGATATCGGCGCGGGGACCATCGATTTCTGCATCATGCACGGTTCAATGCCCACCGAAGAGGATCAGCGCAGCCTCTCCACCGCTGGGGACTACGTCGATCACCATCTCTTCAAGCTTCTCACTGAAAAATATCCCGAGTCCGATTTCACCCTGACCATGGTGCGCCGTTTCAAGGAGAAATACGGTTTCGTCGGCGCTGGCGCGAAGAAGGTCGAAGTCGAAATTCCCGTGCGAGGCAAAATGGTCGGTCACGAGATTTCGAACGAATTGCGCAGGGCCTGCGAAAGCATCGTCCCCCCCATCGCCGAGACCGCCATGGACCTCATCGCCAAGTTCGATCCCGAGTTCCAGGCGAAGGTGCGGGGTAACATCATCCTGGCAGGGGGCGGGAGCCGCATCGCTGGCCTCGCCGATCACCTGACGAAAGCTCTCGCAGACTGGGCTCCCTGTACCATCACCTGTGTGGAGGAACCTCTTTACGCCGGCGCGGACGGCGCCCTGGAACTCGCCAAAGACATGCCCGAGGAGTATTGGGAAGCGATCTGACGATCCTGTTCACTCCCCCTTGGGGGATTTGTCCAATGGAGGGATTCGGCAGGGGCGCCCCTGCGGAATGAAATCAGATGGGGCAGACCATGGCGGTCTGCCCCTCTTTTTATCTCGCGGATACCTTCCGGAACGGCAAGACACTACCGGGTCGGAGCTCACTGAAGAATGGAGCGGCGCTCGATCTCTCTTTTTCTCCTTTCGTACTCCTCTTCAGTGATGGCGCCGGCTGCGCGCTCTTGCTCCAGTTCCTGCATCGCGCGATGCGCCTGATATTCGTAGACGCCGCCAACCCCAATGGCTCCTACGGCTGCACCGCCGGCGGCCTGTCTGCTGCAGCCCGATATGGCAAGCGTGGCGGCCAGCAGGGTCATGATCAGCAGGTTGATCGCTTTCATGGATAATCCCTTTCCTTCGAATTTCTAATTATTTCCTTTCCTATCTGAAATCATATAATTCGGCACGGCCCTGTCAATCCCCTGTGGGGCGCGGATTCTATATTTGGAACCCGAACCGTGCCATTGTTGAATGCCGTGCGCACATCTGGCAGCAGGTTGATTCGGTATCTTGTCGCATTTGTGCGCAACCTTTTGTGGCAATGGTATAATTTGCCGGTGATGCGCCCGGGAGGCGACGTATTTGTGGATGATCGCGAATCGGAATCTGCCTCGATCGCTCCGTCGCTTAATGTAAGTCTTCGTCAAGAGGTGAACAACATGGCCGTTGTAGAGATCAGCGTAACGCCGCTGGGGGTCGGAACGAGCGTCTCCCAATATGTCGCCGGATGCCTGCAGATCGTGCGGGAGTCGGGGATCAGGTATCAGCTCACCCCCATGGGAACGATCCTCGAAGGGGATATCGGGGAGATTCTTGCCCTCGTGGCGCGCATGCACGAGTCGCCCTTTGCCGCGGGGGCGCCACGGGTCTCGACCCTGATCAAGATCGATGATCGCCGCGACCGGACCGATCACACCATGGCCGGGAAGGTCGAAGCTGTGCAGAGGCGCCTGTGAGCGCCGAGGGAGTCATTTTCGATTTCGACGGCGTGATCGTCGATTCGGAGCCCCTGCACTGGCGGGCCTTCTGCGAAGTCCTTTCCCCTCACGGCTTCACCTTCAGTTGGCAGGAATATCTTGCGGGGTATGTCGGCCTCGACGACCGCGGCGCCTTGCAGAAAATCTACGCTCTGATGGGTCGCCCTTTAGATTCCGAGGCGATGAACGAACTCATCGCCCGCAAGGCCGAAGCGTTCCAGCAACAGGTCTCCCGAGGACTGGCGGCGTACCCCGGGGTTCTTGAACTCATCGCCCGGAGCGCGGCCGAACTCCCGGTGGCGCTTTGCAGCGGCGCCCTGCGCAGCGATATTCTCCCCGTTCTTCAGGGACTCGGAATCAAGGATGTCTTTCCGGTCATGGTCACGGCTGACGATGTGGCGGTCAGCAAGCCCGACCCTGAGAGCTATCGCCTTGCTTTCGAGCGTCTCTCGCAGCATCATGCGGGACGTTTGAAGAACCCCGGCGCCTGCATCGCCATCGAAGACACCCCGGCAGGGATCGCCTCGGCGCGCGGGGCCGGCCTCACCGTTCTGGCGGTGACCAACAATTTTTCCGCAGACGTCCTCGCCGGAGCCCACAGGACCGTCTCGACCCTTCAGGGAATGGGCATCGACGATCTCTCCGAGATGGTGGACGATGCTTTGAGATCTCACCTGTGAAACCAAACCGGCCTCACGCGACGACGCGACGATGCAACGATAAAACCAAATCTGGTCTGATTCGCTCTACTTAGATGTATTCGCAAAAAAGCCTTGTTTCACCACCAAGCCACGAAGTTAATGTCTTTGGGTCACGGTGTTAAACTTCCCATCTGACGCAGCCGGAGCGGAGTGGACGTTTCGGGAAAAAGACGGACAAATGTTTGAGCGAAGCGAGTTTTTGTCCGTCCCCGAAACGTCTGCTCTGCGGAGGGAACCCGCCATAGCGAAGCGGCGGCGGGCAAGGAAGTTGGGTGCCCTTTCTCTGCTTACTCTCTTTGGGCAAGCAAAGAGAGTAAGTCGTCGTCGGGGGACGGAACCCCCGGGTTTTGCAGTCGAATCTCTACCACCCCCAGCCCCCTCCTAATCAAGGAGGGGAGAAGAAGTCTCCATTATAGGCTTTGCCGATCTATCTCAGCGAATATATCGATAGTTCCGATTTGCTTTTCCCCGTCTCCTTTCGGATAATCACATCTGATTAATTGCGCCGCACAAATGACCTGCCTATCGAATGTCCAAAGGGAGATCCAGATGAAGCGTTTTATTTTTTCAGCTCTTGCGCTGGCATGCCTTGTCGCCCTGGCAGGTTGCGAGCCCCGCGCCGAGAAAACGACTGCAGCCGAAGGTGCTGCGAAAAGCCGTCCCCAGAAGCTCATCATCACCGCCATCCCCGACGACGGCGACGCCGACCGCATGCGCGAGAACTTCGGCGCGCTGGCAAGGCACCTCGGCGACGCGGTGGGGATCCCCGTCGAATACATGCACGTGGAGAACTACGCCGCCAGCGTGACGGCCCTGGCCACCGGACGGGCGCACCTTGCATGGCTCGGCGCGGTGACGACCGCTCAGGCGCATATCCAGATGAACGATGATCTCGTGGTGCTCGGCGCCCGCGATATCGACAAGGGATTCGTCAGCTATTTCGTCGCTCACAGCGAAGCAGGAATTAACCCGGTCGACGATCTGAAGGAACTCGCCGACGCCGCCGAAGCAAAGGGGTGGACCTTCACTTTCGGCAGCAAGAACAGCACGTCCAGCCATCTCATGCCTCGCAACTTCTTCACCGAGCAGAGCGGCCGCTCCCCCGAGAGCGTCTTCCGCACTGTCGCCTACAGCGGCAGCCACGACGTCGTCATGCAGCAGGTCGCCGCCGGCGCCTTCACCATCGGCGCTATGAACTTCGCCTCCTGGGACAAGGCAAGCGACGAGCTCAAGGCCAGGGCGCCGATCATCTACAAGACCCCTCCCTTTACCAATTACTGCCTCACGGCCCGCGCCGATCTTGGTGAAGAGCTTCTCGCCGAACTTCGCTCCGCACTGCTGAGTCTTTCGATGGACACCGAGGAAGGGAGAAAAGTCCTGAGCTATCTCAAGGCCGGCAAGTTCATCGAGGCCGATCTGGAGGAGTGGGCCGGTTATCGGGTGCTGCTCGAATCGGGCGTCGATATCGGCGGGTGAGTCTGCGATCTCTTTCAAGCGAAAAATCTTTCATCCGCAGATGCACGCAGATTGCCACAGATGAAGGTTTAATCTGCGTGCATCTGCGTTCATCTGCGGATAAGATCCAGGGTTTCATGGAAGCTGAAGCAGTCATCGATACAGGTTCCCGTGCCGTACCGGATTCGGATTCTCCGTCGGTCTTCACCGTTGAGGGGGTCGGCAAGAGTTTCGGGCGGGCGCAAGTCCTCAAGGACATATCCTTCTCCATCCGCGAGGGGGAGCGGGTGGCGGTCATCGGCCCTTCCGGCGCCGGCAAGACGACCCTCTTCCGCCTTCTGTGCGCCGTTCTCAAGCCGACCGAGGGGCGCGTCACTGCCCTGGGACGCGACACCCGGCATCTTCGCGGCGGAGCCCTGCGGGACCTTCGCCGCGAGGTCGGCATTCTCTACCAGAACGACAACCTGATCCCCCACCTTCGCGTGGTCCACAATGTCCTCATGGGACGCCTCGGACATTGGATTTTGCCGCGGGCGCTTCTTTCTCTTCTGTGGCCGCAGGATCTCGGCGCCGCCCGGGCGGCGCTGAACGAGGTTGAACTCGGCGACAAGCTCTGGTCGATGCCCGGGGAACTTTCGGGAGGACAGCAGCAACGCGTGGCCATCGCGCGCCTGATGGTTCAGCAGCCCCGGGTCATGCTCGCCGACGAGCCCGTCAGCCAGCTCGACATCCGTCTCGGCCGTGAAATCGTCGCCCTTCTCTCGGGGCTCTCGGCACGCATGGGGACCACGCTGCTGGTCAACCTCCACACGCTGGAGCTGCTGGAGGGGCATTTCGAACGCGTGATCGCCCTGCGCGACGGCCATCTCTTCTGGCAGGGCGCGCCGTCCGAGATCACGCGCGAACTGCTGCGCGAGCTGTACGGGGCCGAGTACAGGGCGATGTATCTTGACGAAGTGGCTCTGGAACGCCCATGAAGGACGGTTTCCCCGGCGCCTCTCTCGAGCGCTACTCCCGGAAGCGCCCCTGGAGCCATTTTGTCGGCCTGGGGACGATTCTTCTCCTTGTGGCGGCCTCTTTCGTCGCCGCCGAGTGGGACTTCACCTCCCTGACCGACGCGGACCGGCGCGCCCAGGCCTTCGGACGCATGGCATCGTGGCTCGGCGCCTTCTCCTCCCCCGATTTCAGCCGCGAGTTCCTGCGCCACTCCTGGGAACTCACTCTGCAGACCCTCTCGGCCGCCGCCCTCGGCACCGCGCTGGCCGTGGTGCTCGGTTTCCTCCTCGCCATGGGATCGGCCCGTTCGGTCTGCGTTGGCGAGGAGAGCGCCACGGGGTGGCGGCGCAACTTCCCGCTACGCTCCCCCCTGGCGCTTCTCTGCTCCGTCTGCCGCCTCACGCAGGACGTGCTGCGCGCCGTCCCCGATTTCGTCTGGGCCATCATCCTCGTCGCGGTCATCGGGCTCGGGCCCCTCACCGGCGCCCTGGCGCTGGCCCTCAACATCACCGGCATCCTCGCCAAGGTCTACAGCGAGCTGTGGGACAGCATCGATGAGCGCGAATACGAGCAGGTGCGCGTCCTGGGCGCCGGCCGCCTGAAGACCTTCTTCTACGGCATCCGCCCCCTCGCGGCCCGCAGCGTTCTCTCCTTCACGCTGATGCGCGCCGAGTGCGCTATCCGGAACGCCGCTGTCATCGGCGCCGTCGGCGGCGGCGGTCTCGGCTCCGAGATCTGGTACCAGGTGCGCTTCGGCGCCTGGGACAAGGTGAGCACCCTTATCCTCTTCACGCTCCTTCTGACCCTCTCGGCGGATCTCGTCTCCAACTATATCCGCCGTCAGTTGCGCAACGACCCCAATCATCCCCACGCCCTAAGGAGCAGCAGCACTTTCGTCGTCCTGTCGCGCGGCTACATGAGCGCCGCCGTCGTGATGCTCGTCCTCACCTGGTCGTTCTGGTTCATGGGATGGGGGAACAACGCGGCCCCGGGCGGCCAGGCGCAGAACTATCTCAAACCCGCCGTCGAACTCCTCTCGGGAGAGTCCTGGGGCAATCTGCGCTTTTTCCATCGCCTGCTCCATCCGGATCTCGATCTGGCCGTCATCGGTTTCGGCGATCCGGACACAGCGACCGCGCTGCGCGAAGGGGGGAAGGCGGTCTCTCTTTTCGAGCAGTACGGTCCCCTCGAGTTCTACCGCCCTGCCGCCTGGGTCGCCTGGGATGCTGAGTTGCAGAAGTGGTTCGTCTGGCGGGTGATCAAGTCGTCCAGCGTCCCTTTGGCTATCGCCATCGTCGGGACGCTGATCGGCGTGATCGGCGCGATCCTCCTGACATACCCCCATTCGCTGGCTTTCCAACTCGAGCCGCACCAGTTCACCGGCGAGACGTCCCATCCGCTGCTGCGTGTGCTGCGCTTTGCCCAGATGGCTGCCGCCCGAACCGTCGGCCTCATCTCGCGCGGCATCCCAGAGGTCATGTGGGCCTTTCTCTTCATCGCCTTTTTCGGACCGGGCCTCGTGGCCGGGACCGTCGCCATCGCCATCCACAGCATGGGGGTGCTGGTGCGCGTCTTCAGCGAAACTGTCGACAATATCCCGTACCGCCGCTTCGAGCAGTCGTTCATGGGGTCGCGGATGATGTGCTTCGGCGTCGTGGCCGCGCCGATCTCGTGGCGCGACTGGATGACCTATGCCTTCTTCCAGTTCGAGAGCAACGTGCGCGCCGCCGTCGTCCTCGGCATCGTCGGGGTAGGGGGGCTCGGCTTCTTCTTCACCTTCAACTTCGAATGGTTCCGTTTCGAGAAAGCCGGCGCCTACCTGCTGATGATCATCGCACTCACCATCGCCATCGACCGCATCTCCCGGATGCTCAAGCTTTCGCGGGTGCGGCGGTGATGTCCTGACTCCTGATCTTCTCACGCGATCGTGCAGCGAAAACAACGCCACCTGGAGAAACTTTGTCAGCTATGCTTGA
>JARFUG010000086.1:10318-12424 GCA_029289095.1 Desulfuromonadales bacterium | reverse complement strand
GGCTTTCCCGCTTCTTCTCCCAGATTCCAACTACTAACTCCCGACTCCTGACTTAAGGTTTTCTCCTGGCTCCTGGCTCCTGGCTCCTGGATTCTGGATTCTGGCTACTGCCTTACGTACACTGCGCAACTCGTCGGCGGCATGGTGAGCGTTTCGGGGGCGGAAATGGTTTCGGGCAGGGTCGCCCCGGGGCCGTTCCATTCGGCATCGGCCGAGTCAAGGATCTTTCTCCACGACCCCTCCGGCACAGGGAAGGGGAAATCGACCTGCTCCCTGGCGAAAGCGCCTAAAAGGAGCGTCTCTTCACTGTCGCGCTGTCGTCGAACCCAGACGATTTTTTCGGCCTCCAGCGACCCTGCGTCGCGCTCCCCGGCCTCCACGGCGCCAAGAAGGGGGTTCTCCCGCCGCAGTTGCAGCAGACGGCGATACCACTCCAGCATGACCGCGTGTTCACCTTCGCCGCGCGCCCCCCAGTTCAGGCGCGAGTTCTCGAACGTCTCGGGGTCGTGGGGGTCCGGCGGTTCGCCGCGCCACTTGAAGGCGGAGAACTCGCTGATGCGTCCCCGGTGCACCGCCTCGCGCAGATCTTCATCCTGAAAATCGGCGAAGAAGAGGAAGGGGGTCTCTTCGCCATATTCTTCTCCCATGAAGAGCAGGGGGATGAATGGAGAGAGGACCACCGCGGCTGCAGCGCACTTGGCCGCTTCGAACCCCGCAAGGGTCCGAAGCCGGTGTCCGAACATGCGGTTGCCGACTTGGTCGTGATTTTGCGAACAGACGACGAAGCGCTCTCCGGGCAGGTCGGCGGCAATGCTGCCGCGCCGGTGTCCCCGGTAGGGGGAGAAGCGCCAGTCGTAGGCATAGACATCGCGGCACGCCTTGGCAAAGTCGGAAGGAGCGCCGAAATCCTCATAATAGCCGACGTCCTCGCCGGTGAGCAGGGTGTGCAGGGCGTGATGAAAGTCGTCGTTCCAGTGACCGTCCAGATCGAAACCTCCCTGTTCGGGGGGGCGAACCAGGCGGGCGTCGTTGAGATCGCTCTCCGCGATGAGAAGACAGCGCCGCGAACTCTCCGTCTCGAAGCGCCGCACCGCTTCGGCCGCCTCCTGCAGAAAGGTTCGGGCGGAGAAATCGTAGATGCGGTCGGTGGCGTCGAGGCGAAGAGCGTCGAAGCGATACTCGCGAAACCAGAAGAGGATGTTTTCGATGAAGTAGTGCCTGACCTCGTCGCTCCACTTGTCGTCCATGTTGACCGCATCGCCCCACGGCGTGCGGTACTTGGAGGTGAAGTACGGTCCGAAGCCGTGCAGATAGTTCCCTTCGGGGCCCATGTGGTTGTAGACGACGTCGAGAATCGCCGCCATGCCGTGGTGATGGCAGGCATCGACGAGCGCCTTGAGCCCTTCGGGGCCGCCGTAGCTGTTCTGGGGAGCGAAGGGGTGCACGCCGTCGTATCCCCAGCCGCGCCTTCCGGGAAACTGGCTCACCGGCATGATCTCCACCGCGGTGATCCCCAGGCCCTTGAGGTCCCTGAGGCGTGGAACGACGGCGGCAAAGGTCCCCTCGGACGTGAAGGTTCCCACGTGTATCTCGTAGATGACGAACTCTTTCATCGGTGGGGGAGACCACGCTTCGACCTGCCAGATGTGAGCGCCGTGGTCGACGACGGCCGATGGTTTGTGCACCCCGTCGGGCTGATGGAATGTGACCGGATCGGGCCTCTCCTGTCCGGAGCTGTGCAGGTGGTAGACATAGCGCGCGCCGGGAGGGATGTCGTCGAGCGTCGCACGCCAGTATCCTCTGTCGAGGCGCTCCATAGGGCAGGCGCGGGAACGGGGCGCCAGAATCTTCAACGTCATCCGCTCCTCGCGCGGCGCCCAGACGGTGAATTCGCAACGATCGTCTCCGAGATAACGGGCGCCGAGGTGCATTTATTAGTCCTTTTGGTATCAGAATCCAGAATCCAGGAGCCAGAATTAAGAAACAAAGTCAGAATCTACAGCTCCTCACTCCTCACTCCTCACTCCTCACTCCTCACTCCTCACTCCTGGCTCCTGGCTCCTGGCTTCTGGCTACTGCTTCTCAGGCTTCTGGCTACTGCCTAAC
>JARFUG010000086.1:0-10218 GCA_029289095.1 Desulfuromonadales bacterium | reverse complement strand
CTCCTGGCTCCTGGCTTCTGGCTACTGCTTCTCAGGCTTCTGGCTACTGCCTAACATCATCTCCACCCCGGCCAGGGGAATGTCGAGCCAGTCGGGGCGGTTGTTGAGCTCGTAGCCGATTTCGTAGACGGCCTTCTCGAGCAGAAAAGCCTGCAGCATCGTCTTCAGATCGGTCGCATTGTCCGGAACGATGGGAGAATCACCCAGCTCCTCGATGTAGGCGCGCAGGAAGACCCCTCCGACGGACCTTTCCCACAGGATGAGCCACTCTTCAAGCGGCAGCGTTTCGCCGGGGTGGGTGCGCGGGCCGCGCCGCAGAACCGTCTGCGCTGCGTAATGAAAAGAGCGTAACATTCCGGCGACATCCCGCAAGGGAGATCGTTTCAGTCGCCGTTCGGAAAGGGTGCGCGCCGGTTCGCCTTCGAAATCGATGATGACGAAGTCCTTTCCGGTAAACAGGACCTGCCCCAGGTGATAGTCGCCATGAATGCGGATCTTCAGCGCCGATAACCGCGGCCCCATGATGCGTGACATGCGGTTCAGAACCTCCTGTTCGGAGGCGAGAAGGTTCTCCACCTTCTGAAGAAGTCGGGGCTCGAATTTTTCGCGGTTCTGCCGGAGCTGCATGAAGACGCGCCTCGTCAGGCTGCGCATCGACTGGTAGACCGACCTCTGGTAGAGGGTGGAGAATTCGTCGGGTCTCCAGACCGGGTCCTGCACTTCGGCGGCAAGGGCCTTGTGCATCTGCGCCGTGCGCCGTCCGAGCAGCGCGATCATCTCAAGATAGAAGTGACCCAGGTATTCCCGGACTTTGGGATCGAGTTGATCGACGTCAGCTTCGAGATAGAAGGGGAGTCGCTTGGGAAGCGGGGGGAGCTCGTCCCTGGAGGTGAGAAGCCTCTCCATGAAGCGCTCCAGGGCATCGCCCGTAAAATTCCAGGCATCCCCCTGGTTCTGCACGTAATTCTGCAGCAGGCCCAGGATGATCGGAGTTCCCCCGGTCGTGCGGTATTCCAGTGCGCCGGCAAAGGGAGGGACGTGGTCGAAACGGGTGCGCTCGGTGAGAAATCGCGTGATCTCCAGATCGGGATTTATCCCCTCGTCGACCCCCCGGTAGAGCTTTAGAAAAAAGCGATCCCCATAGACGATGGAGCTGTTGGTCTGCTCGGCCTTTACGACCTGCGTCAGGAGGGAATCCGTGCCACGGGACCGTTGCCGAAAGGCGGCCCCAGGATACGCGAGCAACTCCCCGCCCTGGCCCCGTATGCGCCGCCGTGCTCCGATCGATTTCAGCAGCGCCTGGTGGAAGCCGTCGTCGTAGAGCGCATCGATGAGGATCCCATCTTCTTCACCGAGCAGAACCGGGGCGATGATCGCCTGGGGAGTATGCTCCACAAGTGAATCGGCGGCTTCGGCCGGGAGAAAAGCGAAGGGAAGGGAATAGATCTCGCGGTCTCCCTCGGTGAACAGGAGCTGAAGCAGCACAAGGCGGTAGCCGCGCCTCCCGCCAGGGATTTCGATGATCTCGAGTGGTTTGATCTGGCGCACCTTGCGGGCCTTGCTCCGGAACCATCGCGCTCGCTCGAGGTAACTGGGGAGAACCTCGTCGAAAAGACGCTGCCCCGCCTGGCCGGAGAAGATCTCGCTCCAGTTCTTTCCTTTGCGCAGGGTGACGCGCGGCATATCAATCGGCGCCACAAGGCTCTCCCGGCGCTCGGGGCGAAGCTGGAACCAGTAGTAGTCGTGGACCCCCAACGTGATGAGGTAGGGGCTTTCGCGGATGAGGGGGTAATGGTTGCGGCTGAAGACCTCTTCGGGAAACATCCCCGCATAGCGCGACAGGTCGAGGTGGGCGACCTGGGCGAAGCGGGAGAGATTGACGACCACCAGCAGCACCTCCTCTTCATGCTGCCGGATGAAGGCGAGGACCTTGGGGTTGTCGGGGTAGAGCATCTCGAGGCGTCCCCGGCCGAAGGCGGTGAATCGCTTGCGCATGGCGATCACCCGCCGCATCCACCACAGCAGAGAAGAGGGGTTTCGCTGCAGGTTCTCCACGTTGACCGCTTCGTAATGGTACTCGGGGTCGGCGATCACCGGCAGAAAAAGCTTCTGCGGGTTTGTCTTGGAAAAGCCAGCGTTGCGGTCGGGACTCCACTGCATGGGGGTGCGCACCCCGTCTCGGTCCCCCAGGTAGTAATTGTCCCCCATGCCGATCTCGTCGCCGTAGTAGATGATCGGCGTTCCCGGCAGGCTGAAGAGCAGGATGTTCATCAGCTCGATGCGCCGGCGGTTGTTGAGCAGCAGAGGCGCCAGGCGCCGGCGAATGCCGAGATTGATGCGCGCGCGCGGGTCGGTGGCGTAGACCCGGTACATGTAGTCGCGCTCCTCGTCGGTGACCATCTCCAGGGTGAGTTCGTCGTGGTTGCGCAGAAACATCGCCCACTGGCAGTTCTCGGGGATGGAGGGGGTCTGGTCGAGGATGTCGGTGACGGGAAAGCGATCCTCCATCATCAACGCCATGTACATGCGCGGCATGATCGGAAAATGAAAAGCCGTGTGGCACTCGTCGCCGTCGCCGAAATAGGCGACTGCGTCCTCGGGCCACTGGTTCGCTTCGGCCAGAAACATGCGGTTCTTGAACTTTCCATCAACGTGGGCGCGCAGCTTTTTTAAAAAGGCGTGAGTCTCGGGGAGGTTTTCGCAGTTCGTCCCCTCCCTTTCGTAGAGATAGGGGATGGCGTCGAGACGCAGTCCGTCGATACCCATTTCAAACCAGAAGTCGAGAGCCCGCAGGACCTCCTTCTGCACCTGGGGGTTGTCGAAGTTGAGGTCGGGCTGATGGGAATAGAAGCGGTGCCAGAAGTAGGCCTTGGCCACCGGGTCCCACGACCAGTTGCTCGACTCGAAATCCTGGAAGATGATGCGGGCTTCCTGGTATTTCTCCGGGGTGTCGCTCCACACGTAGAAGTCTCGATGCGCCGAACCCGGTTTGGCGCGGCGCGCCCGCTGGAACCAGGGGTGCTGGTCCGAGGTGTGATTGATGACGAGCTCGGTGATGACCCGCAGTCCCCGGCGATGGGCGGCCCGCAAAAATTCCTTGAAGTCCTTGAGCGTTCCGTACTGCGGATGAACATTCCGGTAATCGGCGGTGTCGTAGCCGTCGTCGCGCAGCGGCGAGGGGTAGAACGGCAGGAGCCAGATCGCCGTCACCCCCAGTTCCTGCAGATAGTCGAGCTTCTCGATCAGGCCGCGAAAATCGCCGATTCCGTTGCCGTCGGCATCGTAAAAGGCCTTGATGTGGAGTTGGTAAATAATCGCGTCCCGGTACCAGAAAGGGTCATCGGTGAGTGCGGTATCGATTCGGGGCATGGCATTCCTCTTGTAGGGGCGAATCTTGTATTCGCCCAGGGCGATCACAAGGATCGCCCCTACACGTCACATGAAGATCAAAACCGGAGCCTTCCTCCTGGATTCTGGCTCCTGGCTACTGAATTCCGCCTACATAAAATAGTCAAAGTCCTGCTCGCGGCGCAGGCGCGGGCGCAGGCGGAAGATGCGCGCGGGCATCCCCTTCGGGGAGAGCTCCACCTCGTTCCATTCGCCGTGCCAGATGCTGTTTTCTGCGCTGAGAAGATCGTGCACGAGGAAGGGGTGCCCGGGGACGATGCCGAGTTCGTCGAGAGGGAGGCGAATCTTTCCCGTCTGCGGCTTGAAAGGGTCGAAGCTCACGGCCACCAGCAGAATGTTCGACCGATCGTCCGTCGCCTTGATGTAGGCGAGGATATTGTCGTTATCGCAGCGGCAGAAACGCACGTTCCACGTCGACTGCAAAGCCGGGTTTTCACGCCGGATGGCGTTGACGGCTGCGATCAGATCGCGCATGTGGTTCGGATTGTTCCAGTCCCAGCAGCGCACCTCGTACTTTTCCGAATCGATGTACTCTTCCTTGCCCGGGACGGCTCCGTTGATGAAGAGTTCGAAGGGGGGGCCGTAGATTCCGTAGCTCGCCGAGAGAGTCGAGGCGAGAACGAAGCGGATGACGAAGGCGGGCTTGCCGCCGTACTGCAGGAACTCCGGGAGGATGTCCGGCGTATTGGGCCAGAAGTTGGGGCGGAAAAAATCGCGCACCGGCGCCGTCGTGAGCTCTCTGAGATACTGCTCCATCTCCCCGGCGGTGTTACGCCACGAGAAATAGGTGTACGACTGGGAAAATCCGAGTTTGGCCAGACGGTACATCACCTTGGGCCGGGTGAAGGCCTCGGAGAGAAAAAGCACATCGGGGTAGTCGCGTTTGATCTCGCTGATGGCCCACTCCCAGAATCCGAAAGCCTTCGTGTGCGGATTGTCGACGCGAAAAACCGTGATCCCCCGCTCGACCCAGAAGCGAAAGACATCGGTGAGCTCCTCCCACATCGAAGGCCACTCGGGCGATTCGAAGTCAAAGGGAATGATGTCCTGGTATTTCTTCGGCGGGTTCTCCGCGTATTGCACCGTCCCGTCGGGGCGCCAGCGAAACCACGCCGGATTGCTGTCGACGTAGGGGTGATCGGGGGAGGCCTGAAAAGCGATGTCCATCGCCACCTCGATACCGTACCCGGCAGCGGCGGCGACAAAGTTTTCGAAATCCTCCAGAGTTCCCAGCTCCGGATGGATCGCTTTGTGCCCCCCGTCCGGCGCTCCGATGGCCCAGGGGCTCCCCGGATCGTCTTGCGCTGCCGTTGTGCTGTTGTTCTTTCCTTTGCGGAATGTCAGCCCGATGGGGTGGATGGGAGGGAAGTAGACGATGTCGAACCCCATCCGGGCGATTTCAGGCAAAAGCTTCTCGCACTCGGCGAAGGTGCCGTGCCCCTCGTCGCCGGAGCAGACCGAGCGGGGGAAGAACTCATACCAGGCGCTGAAAAGGGCGCGTTCCCGATCGACAGTGAGTCGCAGCTCCTTCTCGTAGTGGGTCGTCATCTTCGGGTCGTGATGGATCGCCATCAGTTCGCTGAGCAGCTCTTCCGACGCGATCGCCAGAGCCGACGGATCGTCAGGCGCCTCCTTGAGGCGCTCGACATAACGCAGGAGGTTTTCACTGTCGTCTCCAGCCCGCTCGGCGGCGGTCTCGATCATCTGCGCCCCGATGAGGATATCGATCTCGAGATTGCGTCCCGCGTCGAGTTTCTTGGCAAGATCGTGCTTCCACGTCTCGAAATGGTCGATGCGTCCGGCCAGGGTGTAGAGATACGTTCCGATCTCGGTCGGCACGAAACTCCCTTCCCACCGATCGTTCACCAAAGGGCGCATGGGCGTCTTGCGCCACTGCTGCTCGCTCTGGTGGCGGTAAAGCAGAAGGGCCGCCACCTCGTCGTGGCCGTCGCCGAATATATCGGCCTGTACGACGAGGCGCTCTCCAACCACCCGCTTGGCGGCGAAGCGTCCCCCGTCGATTTCCGGCCAGACCCCCTCGATCACAACACGGCGCCGCCCCTCCTCAGGAAAAGGGAAGTGCCCTGGCCCGGCTTCTTCCTTGCTCGGCATCCAATCCTCCTTTGGCTAACGAAAGACCAATACGAATATTGAAACTTTAACAAGGATTGGGAGTTGGGCAAGGGAGAGCATGAGACTGAAGGCGGAGGACGGAAGACAGAAGACAGAGGACGGTGGAGGGAGAGCCTGTCGTTGTGCAGAATACACCGGAAGCTTTGGTTCAGGTCATTGTATCTTCTCTGTATTTGCTGGAATTTGTCTCAAAGATGTTCCTATTCAGGCAGGGATTTCTGAACCGTCTCCAATTTGGCCTGAGTCCCCCTAGATCAAATAGGGTCGTCCCGGCGGCCGGATCGACCAGAAGGTCGAGATCGCTCGGCTCGGAATCGCGCCCATGTACCGCCGAGCCGAACACTCGGACGTTTTCCAGTCGTAGCTGGCGGCAATGCGTTTGATTTCGGCGCGGTGCAGGTCTAGGGCTTCTGAAGGTTTCATTCTGATCCTCAAAACCAGCGGGCTCACTCGAAAGGTTTCTTATGACTAACGGTTTTTACTGTGTTCTGGTCGAGAATGAATTTCGGTCATTTCTAGCATCAACTCTGCTCCAGATCCAGAAGCTGCAGGTCGAGAGCCTTGACCGAGATGCGGATCTCGACGATGGAGAGCCACAGCGACCACATGAGCAGCAGCAGGCTCATGCCGAAGAGGAGCTGTCCCATGAGGATCTCGCCGGCAAAGAGGACGAACATGCACAGCACGCACAGAAACAGGCTCAGAACCCCGATCGCCTGCATGTCGCGGATGAGGTTGATGCGGCGTCGGAGGTTGGCGATCTGGCTCATGATGAGCTCGTCGGGGCTGTCCTTGTGCTGTCCATGCAGAGTCCGGATCAGCGAAGCCAGCGCCAGGAAGCGGTTGGTATAGGCGAGAAGGAGCAGGGAGATGGCGGGGAAGAGGAGGGCGGGGGTGGTCAGGTCGAGAGTCACGTCAGATCCTTCAGGCAAAAAATTATTTCATAAAAATGATGACCAGCGAAGCCAGGGCGAGCAGAATGGCGCCGCCGGCGAGGCAGAGCGTCGCTGTAAGCGCCCTGCGCAGGGAAGCGAGCGCCCTGGTCAGTCCTTCCATTTGGGTCGCCAGGGCGTGAAGCGCTTCGGCCTGTTTGTGCAGGTTTGCTTCGAGCTCCGCGATGCGGGCATCCCGATCGAGGGGACGAGCCGGCGCCGCCGTGCGCTGCATCACCTCCCGGGTGAGAGACAAAATCGTCGGTGCAAGCCTGATCAGTTGAACCCACGGGATGGGCACGAAATCACCTCCATAATTGAAGGCAGTATAACAAATGGGGCGGGCGAGGTGTCCAGCGATACTTGACGGGCCTGGCGATCAATTGAACTTTAGCGCCTGAAAAAAAGCCCCGCCGTGAGAGGCGGGGCTCATTTGAACAGCTTCCTGCGAAGCTATCTCATATCAGGGGCAAACCAGTTCACTTTAAGGATTGGGGTTCGCACCAACCTGAACATCGAAGAAACGGTCGATTTCCCAAGGCCAGATCGGCACCCAGGAGGTAGCATCGGCCGTTCTCTTACCCCAGAGATACTCATCGGGGTAGAGTCCGAAGCTTCTGCCCTCGCGGTCGGTGGCGAAAATGTGCTGCTTTCTGTCGCCGCGGCCGCGCTCGTTGTTCCAAGTTGCGGTCCCGTTCCACGGCCAGCCGAAAGTCTGGGTCCAGCCCGTCGTTCCGTTGAGAACTCCGAGCACCTTGCTGACATCGACGTGGCATGAACCGCACATTTGCTGGCGAGGTGCGCTCAGGCGGATCATTCCATTGGGATCGTTCGCAGTCAGCAGGTGCGGTTGCCCTGATGCGCCGAGTGCGACGTTGCTGCCGACGCCGTGTGCGTTGTGACAGTCGAAGCAGGCCAGGGAGCCGTGGAAGGAGTTGCCGCCGCGGATGTAGTCGGTCAGCATGATGTCCATATCCTGCTGGTGGTCGCGGCGACCCTTGCCGTCGATGGAGACCTGACGGTTCCCCGTACCCCAGGCGGGGCGGGTGTATTCGAAGACGTCCATGAGCTCCTTGTCGCCGCCGAGGACGAATCCGCGGTTGTCGTTGGCGCCGGCCCCGTAGAGGGTGTTGCTTTGCGTACGGGTGTGGCACTGCCCGCAGACGGCCTGACGCTCGGCGCCCTGCAGATCGGCGGGGTTGATGATGTCGGCCTTGCTTCGGGAGGCCGCATGCGCCGCGCCGGGGCCATGGCACGATTCGCAGGAGATGCGGATGTCGGCCACGAAAATGTCCTTGAGGTGGTCGCGCTCTCCGGCCATGAACTCGGCCTTGGCGTCTTTCCAGGCCTCGGGGTCGAAGCCTGTGGTGTGGCAGCCGATGCAGCGCTCCTGCCAGGAGCGGAACTCGCCGTAGTTGTTGGGGGTCGGCGACGGCGTTGCGCCGGTGAGGCCGACTTCGATGAAGAGGAAGTTGTACCCGGCGCGCGCTTTGTTGCCGGGGTACGAAACGACAATGGGATCACCGTTGCCGTCTCTCTTGATGTCGTAGCGGATGCCGCCGTTGGTGGTGTAGGCGACATAGGCTCTTTCTACAGGGCTGCCGTCGTAGTACACGGCATAGCGCTGCTTGCGGGTGGCGCCGACGACGATGGCGACATCGTCGATGTCGAACTTTGCTTCCGTGAGGAAAAGATCCCCCTGATCGACGCCGTCGATGGCGGCGGCATGTGCGGCCGTGGCTTGGTCGAGGATCATGTGCGAGAGCAGGCTCCCCCAGTTGTCGCGCACCCAGGGATTGATGCTGGCGGTTCCGGCGCTCTTGCCTTCAAAGGCCGGGCCGTAGGTGGCCTTGAGGGTGTGCCAACTTTTTTTCCACTCATTGTGGGCGGCTTTGTGACAGTTCAGGCAGACGCCGGGGCCGGTGAAGCCTTCGGTCATGAAAGCAGGTGTTACTTGACCGTTGCTCGTTTCGCCCGCCCAAGGAGCGGCGCCATAGACGATGGCGTTGCCGGCCTGTACGAATTTCTCGCGCTCCCAGGGCCAGATGGCCCTGTAGTTTGCTTTGGTGGTTGCCCCCTGGTTGTTGTAGGCCCAGATGTACTCTTCGGGGTAGAGGCCAAAGCTGCGTCCCTCGCTGTCGGTGGCGAAGATGTGCTGCTTTCTGTCGGCGCGTCCCCCTTCGTTGCCCCAGTTGCCGAAACCGAACCCGCTCCAGCCGGTGCGGCCGTTCATGACGGCGAGAAGTCCGTCCAGTTCGCCGGCACGGTGGCATTCGAGGCAGACCTGCTCGCGCGTTCCTTTCAGTCGGATTGTGCCGTCGGGATCGTTGGCGGTCAGCATGTGCGGTTGACCGAAATCCCGCAACGCCACATTGCTGCCGACGCCGTGGGCGTTATGACAGTCGAAGCAGGCCATCGCGCCGTGGGGGTTGTCGGGAGTGCCCCGGTTCAACTCTTCATGGATGTATTGGGTGAGCAGAATGTCCATGTCCTGCTGGTGGTCGCGGCGGCCCTTGCCGTCGATGGAGACCTGGCGGTTGCCGTCGCCCCATGCGGGCCGGGTGTATTCGAAGACGTCCATGAGGCTCTTTTCGCCGCCAAGGACAAATCCGCGGTTGTCGTTTGAACCCTGGCCATGAGCCAGGTTTGTCTGTGTGCGGGTGTGGCACTGCCCGCAAACCGCCTGGCGCTCGGCGCCCTGCAGTCTGGCCGGATTGACGATGTCGGCCTTCCTGCGCGACTCGGCATGTGCGCCCCCGGGGCCGTGGCATGCTTCGCAGGAGATGCGGATGTCGGCCACGAAGATGTCCTTCAGGTGGGCGCGATTCCCCGCCATGAAGTCGGCTTTGGCGCTGTTCCAGGCGTCGGCGTCGAAGCCGGTGGTGTGGCAGCCGATGCAGCGCTCCTGCCAGGAGCGGAACTCGCCGTAGTTGTTGGGAGTCGGCGACGGCGTTGCGCCGGTGAGCCCGACTTCGATGAAGAGGAAGTTGTAACCGGCGCGGGCCTTGTTGCCCGGGAAGGAGACGACGATAGGCTCCCCATTGCCGTCGGTTCTGATGTCGTAGCGGATGCCGCCGTTGGTGGTGTAGGCCACATACGCCCTTTGCACCGGGCTGCCGTCATAATACACGGCGTAGCGTTGCTTGCGCGTTGCGCCAACAACGATGGCAACTTCGTTCAGCGCGAACTTCTTCTCGGTGAGGAACAGGTCGCCCGGCTCGACTCCGTCGATGGCGGCTGCCTGCGCCGCCGTCGCCTGATCGAGAATCAGATGGGACTTGAGGGAGTCCCAGTTGTTGCGCACCCAGGGATTGATGTTGGCTGTCCCGGCGTTCTTGCCTTCAAAGGCCGGGCCGTAGGTAGCCTTGAGGGTGTGCCAGCTATCCTTCCATTCGGCGTGGGCGTCGACGTGGCAGGCGCCGCAGCGGTCGGGACCGACGAACTGGGCCTGAACTCTCGGTTGAATATCAGGGGTGTTCGAGCTCGACCCGCATCCCGACAGCACCAACGGCACTGCCAGGAGTAGGGACGAAAGAACGGCTATTTTACCTCTCGTCATGATTTTGCCTCTCCTTATGAAATGTTGATTATGGATACCGTGGCCCTGGTCGAAAAGTTCACCTCCCTTCCAAAGAGCCTCTCCAGAAATATTTCGTATGAAACCCGGGGATTTGTTCCGGGTCAGTGGAATCAGTGGCACATCCTGCAGGTCTTGCCGTTGCTGGCGTCGTTGAGGCGCCCGGCG
>JARFUG010000085.1:2683-12494 GCA_029289095.1 Desulfuromonadales bacterium | reverse complement strand
AAACTAGCGCCATTCGGGTTAGGGGGAGTTATGACGTGCGCATCTGAATAGTTACCTTTAACGCAATGTTCATCCGCATTCGCGATGCCGATGCGGCTACTCGAGAGGAGAAGCGCGACTGATGAAGGAATGCGCCATCAGCTATACCATTCACCGTCGGGACATTGACGCGGTCATTTTCGATCTCGACGGCGTCGTCACCAAGACGGCCACCGTGCATGCCCGCGCCTGGAAATCGATGTTCGACGCCTACCTGAAGGATCATGCGCAAAAGCAAGGGATCTCTTTTGTTCCCTTCGACGAGGTCTCCGACTACCTCAAATATGTCGATGGAAAGCCCCGTTACGACGGCGTCAGAGATTTTCTCGCCTCGCGCGACATCTCCCTGCCCTGGGGGAGCCCCGACAATCCTCCCGATGCCGAGACGGTGTGCGGCCTCGGAAACCGCAAGAACGACGATTTCCATGCCATTGTCAAGCGAGACGGAGTCGAACCTTTCCCGGGCACCATCGCCCTGATCCACCGGCTGCGTGATCTTGGAATCCGCACCGCCATCATTTCCTCCAGCCGTAACTGCCGGGAGATCCTCCAGGCGGCCGGGGCCGAGGAACTCTTCGAGGAGCGGGTCGACGGCGGGGTCATGGACGATATCGGCCTCCCCGGAAAGCCGGCCCCCGACATTTTTCTGGAGGCGGCAAGAAGACTTGGGGTGAAACCGTCGCGCAGCGTCGTTGTCGAAGACGCGATTTCCGGGGTTCAGGCCGGAGCAGCAGGACATTTTTCCGTGGTGATCGGCATCGACCGATCAGGCGAAGGGCGTCAAGATCTGCTCGAAAACGGTGCAGATGTGGTTGTCGACGATCTGTGCGAGGTGAGCGTTTCCGACGAAATGTCTCTTGCGGCAGAGCGCAGCACCCACGATCTCCCCTCGGCTCTGGAGCGCATGGGGGAGATCGCGACGCAACTGAAGAGGCGCGCTCCCGTTGTCTTCCTCGACTACGACGGCGTCCTCACCCCCATTGTCCGGCGCCCGGGAGATGCGAAAATCGGCGACGGCATGCGCCGGACCGTGCACGGCCTCGCCACCCTCTGCCGTGTCGCGATCGTCAGCGGACGCGACCTTCAGGATGTGAAGAAGATGGCGGGGATCGACGGGATCGCCTATGCCGGAAGTCACGGTTTCGATATCGAGAGCCCAGGCGAAGCGGAGGTGGAGTATCGCGGCGGCGTCGATGCGCTTCCCGCCCTGGATGCGGCCGAGAGGGTTCTGCGCGACGCACTGGCGCAGATTCCAGGCGCCCGGCTCGAGCGCAAGAAATTCGCCGTGGCCGTTCATTTCCGCGAAGTGGCCCAAGATGCCGTCGGGCAGGTCGAAAAAAGCGTTGATCAGGCTCTTCGAACCGTCGGCAACCTCCGAAAGACCGGGGGGAAGAAAATTTTTGAACTGCGTCCCGACATCGACTGGGACAAGGGGAGGGCGATCCTCTTTCTCATGGAGAAACTGAACTGGAATACTGAGGACGTGCTCCCGTTCTACATCGGGGACGATCTGACCGATGAAGACGCCTTTCGCGCCCTTCGCGCCATCGGCGTGGGTATCGTGGTGCGCGATGAGGTGCGCCCGACTCTGGCTGATTACGCCCTGGAGAGCCCGGCCGAGGTCGAGCGCTTCCTCGGGGGTCTCGCGCAAACGATCAGGGAGAAAAAGACATGAACGCCTGGACCTTGGTCTACGACGGGTTCGATCCGGAAAAGGAGGACCTTCGGGAAGCCTTGTGCACCTTGGGCAACGGCTACTTCGCGACCAGAGGTGCGGCATCGGAAGTCGCGGCGGACGATGTCCATTACCCCGGCACCTATCTGGCCGGAGGATACAACCGGCTCGAGACCGAAGTCTCCGGACGGACCATCGAGAACGAGGACCTCGTCAACTTCCCAAACTGGCTTGCGCTGACCTTCAGAATCGAAGGGGACGAATGGTTCGATCTTCGTCGCGTGGAGATCCTCGCCTACCGACAGGAACTCCGGATGAAAGAGGGGGTCCTTGGCCGCGACGTTCGCTTCCGCGACTCTCACGGGCGCATCACCGTGATGCGCCAGCGACGCTTTGTGCACATGCGTTTTCCCCATCTTGCAGCCCTGGAAACGGTCCTCTCGGCCGAGAACTGGTCCGGAGCGCTGGAACTGCGCACCGCGATAGACGGCCGCGTCGTCAACGACGGAGTCAGACGCTATCGAGGACTCAACAACCGCCATCTCGAACCTTTGCAGAGCTGGGCCGAGGGCGATTCCCTCTTTTTGCGGACGCGCACCTCGCAGTCGAGGCTCGAGATGGTCCAGGGGGTGCGAACCGAGGTCTTCAGCGGCGAGAGTCCCCTCGCCACCGAACGCACCACCAACGCCAGACCCGAGCTGATCGTCCAGACGCTCCCTTTGAACCTCAATCAGAATGAGCCGATCCGTGTGGAGAAGACGCTTGCCCTCTACACCTCCCGCGACTGGGCGATATCGGAGCCAGGGGTGGCCGCCGCCAAGGCGCTCGCCCGCGCCCCTTCTTTTGCCGAGATGCTCGAAAAACATCGCGCTACGTGGGAGCACCTCTGGCATCGTTTCGACATCCGGATCGAAGGTAGGGAGAATAACGGCGTCGAAGCCGAGATGATCCTGCGTCTGCATATTTTTCACCTGCTGCAGACGGTCTCCCTTCATGCCATCGACCTCGACGTAGGAGTCCCATCGCGGGGATGGCACGGCGAGGCATACCGCGGTCACGTCTTCTGGGACGAACTCTACATCTTTCCGATGCTCAACCTTCGGGTGCCCGAAATCACCCGGACCCTTCTGACCTACCGGTATCGCCGCCTCGAGGAGGCGCGCGCCATGGCCAGAGAGGCGGGCCTTCGCGGGGCGATGTATCCGTGGCAGAGCGGCAGCGACGGACGTGAGGAGAGCCAGCGTCTGCACCTCAACCCCAGGTCCGGTCGCTGGCTTCCCGACAACACCCACCTGCAAAAGCACGTCAATGCCGCGATCGCCTGGAATGCCTGGCAATATTACCAGGCGACGGAAGATGCGGAATTCCTTCACTATCACGGCGCCGAGATGATTCTCGAAATCGCCCGTTTCTGGTCCTCGAAGGCTTCGTGGAACGGTGAGATGGAGCGCTACGAAATCCGCGGCGTCATGGGGCCTGACGAGTATCACGATGCCTACCCCGGCGTTGATCGGCCGGGGCTCGACAACAATGCCTACACCAACGTCATGGCGGTCTGGTGCCTGCTCACGGCTTTCAAGGTCCTTGATGCTCTCCCCGCAGACCGGCGCGACGAACTGGTCGACACGCTCGAACTCGGAGAAAAGGAACTGGCACAGTGGGATCGGATCAGCCGCAGGATGCGCCTCTGTTTTCACGACGAAGGGATTATCAGCCAGTTCGAGGGATACGGTGAGCTGGAGGAGTTCGACTGGGAAACGTATCGCGCAAAGCACGGTCAGGTGATGCGTCTTGACCGGATTCTTGAAGCCGAAGACGATACGCCCAACCGCTACAAGGTATCGAAGCAGGCCGATGTCCTGATGCTCTTCTATCTTTTCAGTTCCGAAGAGCTGAGGGAAATTTTTCAGCGTCTCGGATATCCCTTCGAATACGAAACGATCCCCCGCAATGTAGATTACTACCTGAAGCGGACCTCCCACGGTTCGACCCTCAGCCAGATCGTGCATTCCTGGGTCCTCGCCCGATCGGACCGCGATCGCTCCTGGGACCTGTTCAAGATGGCCCTTCACAGCGATATCGACGACATCCAGGGGGGTACGACTCCCGAGGGGATTCATCTCGGCGCCATGGCCGGAACGGTCGATCTCGTCCAGCGCGGCTACACCGGACTGGAGATGCGCGGAGAGGTTCTTCACTTCAACCCCTGTCTGCCGCGGGACCTTTCGCGTCTCAATTTCAACATCCGCTACCGGGGGCAGTCCGTCTCGGTGACCGTGACGCACGACCGGCTGGTTCTCTCCTGTCTGATGTGCGGTGAAAAACCGATCCGCATCGGCTGGCGTGACGAAGTCAGAGAGCTGCACGGCGGCAAGAGTCTTGAGTTTGTGCTTTGATTCGGAACGCGGAGCCAAGTCTGTAACCCATCACGTGCGGAGGCGTCATGGAAAAGAGCGTTCGCTGGTTCGATGAGCTGTCGAGAAACGATACGGATCGTGTGGGAGGGAAGAACGCCTCCCTCGGCGAGATGATCGGTCGCCTGAAGGACGAGGGGATACGGGTCCCCGACGGTTTCGCCACGACTGCCGACGCGTACCGGGTTTTCGTCTCTGAAAACAACCTCGAGGATCGTATCCGCGAGGAGCTCAGGGCGCTGGAGGAAGGGACGAAGCCTCTCGACAAGGTGGGGAAAACGATTCGCCGCCTCTTTACCGAGGGGGAGTGGCCCGGAAAAGTCGCCGATGACATCTGCGAAGCCTATCGTGATCTATGCAGGCGCCACGGCGAAGACGAGGTCGACGTGGCCGTTCGCAGCAGCGCCACGGCCGAAGATCTCCCCGAGGCGTCCTTCGCCGGTCAACAGGAGACGTTCCTCAACGTCTCGGGGACGTCCGAACTCCTGGATGCCTGCCGTCGATGTTATGCCTCCCTCTTTACCGACCGCGCCATCATCTACAGGCAGAACAACGATTTCGATCATCTCAAGGTCGCGCTGTCAGTCGGCGTGCAGAAGATGGTGCGCTCGGACAAGGCGAGCGCCGGGGTCATGTTCTCCATCGACACCGAGAGCGGCTTTCCCCACGTCGTCGTGATCAATGCCGCCTGGGGGCTGGGTGAGAACGTCGTGCAGGGGGCGGTCACCCCGGACGAGTACATGGTCTTCAAGCCTCTGCTCGATAAGAGCGCGGTGATGCCGATCATTGAAAAGAGCCTGGGGAGCAAAGAACACAAGATGATCTACGGCAGGGGAGGGACGCATGCGACCCGCAACGTTCGCACCTCGCGCAAGGAGCGCAGCTCCTTCGTCCTGAGCGATGAGGAGATCGCTCAGCTTGGCCGCTGGGCGTGCGTCATCGAGAGACACTACGGCGTGCCGATGGATATCGAATGGGCCAAGGACGGCGACACGCAGGAGCTTTTCATCGTTCAGGCGCGCCCCGAAACGGTGCAGTCGCGCCTTGGCGCCGCCCAGTTCAAGACCTACTCTCTCAAGGAGAAGGGGGAGCGGCTCATCTCGGGGCTCGCCATCGGCCAGGCGATCGCCGCGGGCAAGGCTCAGGTCATCCGCAGCGCCGAGGAGATCGACCGTTTCGAGGAGGGCTCAATCCTCGTCACCGGCATGACCGACCCCGACTGGGTGCCCATCATGAAGAAGGCGGCGGGCATCGTCACCGATTTCGGCGGTCGCACCTCCCACGCCGCCATCGTGAGCCGCGAACTCGGCATCGCCGCACTGGTCGGGACAGGGGAGGGGACCCGCACCCTGAAAAGCGGTCAGGAGGTCACTCTGAGCTGCGCCGAGGGGGACGAAGGGCATGTCTACAAGGGAATCCTCGATTTCGAGGCGAAGGAGATCGATCTGGAAGGGCTCCCCGAGACGCGCACACAGATCATGCTCAACGTGGCGGAACCTTCGGCCGCCTTTCGTTGGTGGCGTCTGCCGTGCAAAGGGATCGGGCTTGCGCGCATGGAGTTCATCATCAACAACATCATCAAGGTCCATCCGATGGCCCTGGTGCGTTTCGACGACCTGGAGGATCGCAGGGCCAGGCGAGTCATCGAGGATCTGACCGAGGGATATGCGGACAAGCCGGAGTATTTCGTCGACATCCTGGCCCGGGGGATTGCCCGGATCGCGGCCTCCCAGCATCCGCACCCCGTCATCGTGCGCCTGAGCGATTTCAAGACCAACGAGTACGCCGGACTGATCGGCGGAGCGCAGTTCGAACCGGAAGAGGAAAACCCGATGCTCGGTTTCCGCGGGGCGTCGCGTTATTACGACGAGCGCTACAGGGACGGATTCGCCCTGGAGTGTCGGGCGCTCAAACGGGTGAGGGAGGAGATCGGTCTGGACAACGTCGTGGTGATGGTCCCTTTCTGCCGCACCGTCGAGGAGGCCGACCGCGTCCTGGAGGTGATGGCGCAGAACGGGCTGAAGCGCGGGGAAAAGGGGCTGGAGGTCTACGTCATGGCCGAGATCCCATCCAATATTCTTCTCGCCGAGGAATTCGCCACGAGGTTCGACGGCTTCTCCATCGGCTCCAACGACCTTACCCAGCTCACTCTCGGGGTCGATCGCGATTCGGGAATATTGAAGAAGCTCTTCGACGAGCGCAACCCCGCGGTGAAGAAGATCATCCGCGAGCTCATCGAAACGGCGCGCGGAAGCGGAACGAAAGTCGGCATCTGCGGCCAGGCGCCCAGTGATTATCCCGAGTTCGCCGAATTTCTGGTCGAGTTGGGCATCGATTCGATATCCCTGAACCCCGACAGCGTCATTGAAGTCATCCCCCATGTGGCCCGGTGCGAATCCGATCGATAAAGACTGCGGGCGCAACGCTCGGCCTGAGGTGGGCATGAAAAGCGTTTTTGAGGTTCGAGGCCTATGGGCGAAGGACAGCGCCGAGACGCCGACCAAAGCACAGTCGACCAGCGCACCGGGAAGGATAGGATTTTCGTCGTTTTTGGCTCCGAATGCCTTGACAGATAATGAGAGGATGTTAAGTTTTTCCGCACCGCCGGAACCGCATTATTTCGTTAAGCAGCAAAGGAGCTTCAGATGGAAAATACGACAGAAGATTACCGCCCTTCGGCAGACGAACCTTATATGAATCCCCGCCAGCTCGAGTATTTCCGGGAATTGCTTCTCGACTACCGCAAAAAGACCCAGCAGGAGTACGAAAACACCTTTACCCGTATGCGGGAGGGGAGGGATCGCGACGCCGATCTGGTCGACCAGGGGACTTTGGAGGCCGATATCCAGATGGATTTTCATACGCGTGAACGCACCCTTCGACTCCTGGGCGAGATCGACCGGGCGCTGGCGCGTATCGATGAAGGGACCTACGGATATTGCGAGGAGACGGAGGAAGAGATCGGGCTGAGGCGCCTGGTGGCACGCCCCCTCGCGACCTTGTGCATCGAGGCGCAGGAGAAACGCGAGCAGTTCGCCAAAACGCAGAAAGGACGTCTGCACTCCTGAGAAGTAGTGTCCCGTAGTCGTCATTCAGTCCTGAAAGTCGCCTCGCGCACGGTGATCCGCAGTTGCAGCGAGCGCGAGGCGAGCAGGGCGATAACGATGTCGTAGGGATCGTTGGGAATGAACTCGTTGTTTTCAGCGTACCAGAAAAGAACTTTTTCCATGCTTTCGCCGGGCGGGATCTCTAGACGGGTCTGGGCCTTTTCCCTGTGCAGCACATGTCCCGAGCGGCTGACAAATTCAATTCCGACGCCAAGATCGGTCAGCGTCCGCTCTGCGTTGTTGTGTACGCTCAGGTAGACGCTGACGTTTTCATGACGGGGCTGCGCCGTCCGGCGATAGTCCCTCGGCAGAGACTGCACCCACCATCGATTGACCGCCACTTCCATTTCCCCGCCGGATGTCGGCGTCCCGCCGGTGAGGATCCCGCTCGTTTCGAGGCGAAGTCCCGCTCCGCGCTCTCCCGGTGCAGAGAGTTTGAGATTGCGAATAATCGGCTCGCTTCCGAAATGATCGTGAGGCGAAGCGTCGTTCGGAAGATAGGTCAAAGCTGCCGCCGCCGCGATGGTGATCCAGATTCCTACGGCCGTAAAGAGAATCTGTTTCATTCTCCTCCTGTCAATCCATGTAAACGGAGCCAACGGCTCAAAATCTAGCACGCTTGCGTCTGGACGCAAGGGCCGTGAAGGGGAGACTGGGGCAAACCCGTCGAGATTGTAAAAATATCTGGAATCTGGTATAAAATCTGCGGTCGTGAGTCGACCGCATGCATCTCTTCCACCCTTCGCTTCCAGATCCCATGTACCTCGACTATTTCGGTTTCAAAGAGACTCCGTTCTCCATCGCCCCCGATCCCCGCTACCTTTACATGAGCGAGCGCCATCGGGAAGCCCTTGCGCATCTCGTTTTCGGGATGCGCAGCGAGGGGGGGTTCGTCCTGCTCAGCGGCGAGGTGGGAACCGGGAAGACGACGGTCTGCCGCTGCCTTCTCGAGCAGGCGCCGCAGGAGGCGGAAATCGCTTTCGTTCTCAACCCCAAGCTGACGGCGGTGGAACTGCTGGCCACGCTGTGCGACGAACTGCGCATCCCGTATCCTGAAGGAAATGCGAGCCTGAAGCTTTTCGTCGACCGGATCAACGCCCGCCTGCTCGAAAACCATGCCAGAAGGCGCCAGACCGTACTGATCATCGACGAGGCGCAGAATCTCGATCCGGACGTCCTCGAACAGATCCGGCTCCTGACGAATCTTGAGACCAACGAACGCAAGCTTCTGCAGGTTATCATGCTGGGGCAGCCTGAACTCAGGGAGATGCTTGGGCGCCCCGAACTGCGTCAGCTCGCTCAGCGCATTACGGCCCGATACCATCTCGAACCGCTCAACGCCTCGGAGACGGCGGCTTATCTGAAGCACCGCCTGGCGGTGGCCGGAGTGCACCGCGCCATTTTCACCCCTTCCGCAGTCAGGCGCATCTTTCGTCTTACCGGGGGAATTCCTCGGCGCATCAATGTCCTTTGCGACCGGAGCCTGCTGGGGGCCTACGTTCAGGGCAAGGAGAAAGTCGACGCCCGCACGGTTTCGAGGGC
This sequence comes from Desulfuromonadales bacterium, assembly GCA_029289095.1. GTDB lineage: Bacteria > Desulfobacterota > Desulfuromonadia > Desulfuromonadales > JACZKF01 > JARFUG01. The sequence goes on along the minus strand of JARFUG010000085.1, from coordinate 3,717 downwards.
GGCCGAAGAGGCTTTCGAGAAAACCCGTCCCCGCGCCTCCTTGAAGTGGGCGAGTGCCGCGCTCCTGATCCTGACTGTTGCCGGCGTTGCCTTCTCCTTCTCCTCGCTGCGCTTCTTTCCTGCGGAAACCTCGCCCCCCTCCTTGGCGGCGGCGCCACCGCAGACGATCCCCTTCATTCCCCCCGACACCCCTCTGTCGATAACGTGGCCGGAAGAGATCGCCACGGGCGGGAGCGCCGAGCTTGCCTTCGAAACACTCTTCGAACAGTGGAACCTCCCCTTCGAACCGGGGGCCGATCCCTGCACCCAGGCGCAGCAAAGCGGCTATGCCTGCCTCTCCCGCCGGGACGGTCTCGATGTGGTGCGCCGTTTCGATCTTCCGGCGGTTCTGACCCTGAAAGGGGATGCGGAACAGACCTTCTTCGTCACCCTTGTCGGTTTGCGGGAAGAAACCGCCATCTTCCGTCTCGGATCGGAGACGTTGAGCATTCCACTCAAAGAGTTGCAGACGCGCTGGAGCGGAGAGTACACCCTGCTCTGGCGGAGCCCTCCCTTCACGGGAGTCCTTGCTCCCGGCGCTCAAGGCTCGAATGTAGCCTGGCTCGCCGAGAGGCTCGCCACCATACAGGGACAGGAGCGCCCTCAAGGGGAGAAAGACGTTCTGAGTGGTGAACTGCTCACCCGTCTCAGGCAGTTTCAGTTCTCGAGAGGGATCGCTCCCGACGGCGTGGCCGGCCCCTTGACTCTCGTGCTGCTCGATGCCGCTCACCCGGGGGCTCCCCTTTTGAGCGCCCCCGCCGAGGAGGGCTGAACCGATGTCGTATATTCTAGAAGCCCTGAAAAAATCTGAGCAGGAGAGGCGCCGCAGTCAGGTGCCTGATTGGCAGACGCAGCACACCCCGCCTCCGGAGAGGAGAAGGGGCAAGCGCCTGTGGCCAGTGCTGATCGTCGCGGCCCTTTTGCTCAATGCTGCGATCCTTACCTTGTACCTGCGGCCATGGAACGCATCCGAACCGGTCGCGTCGGAGATCGAG
>JARFUG010000085.1:0-2583 GCA_029289095.1 Desulfuromonadales bacterium | reverse complement strand
TCCGAACCCGCCGCCGAGGCCCCGCACCCCCCAGCCCCTTCCGTGGGTCTGGAGAGGGTCGACCAATCGTCACCGGTCCCTTTAGGTACGGCGCCCTTTGCCGAACCGGCGCCGCCTCCCGTCTCAAGAGCGGTGTCCGATCAGGCGCCGTCCGTGCCTCGGATCGAGGATCTCCCCCTTTCGCTGCGCCGGCAGCTTCCCGAGATCGTCATCTCCCTTCATTTCTATACCGACTCTCCCGCGGCCCGCATGGTGCGGATCAACGGCCGCAACCTGCGCGAGAACCAACGCGTCGACGAAAACACCATAGTGAGGGAGATCACCGAAGAAGGGGTCGTGCTCGATTTCAACGGTCAGTCCTTCGCCGTCAGAAATTTCTGACTCGGATTTGCGTTTGATGATCAAAAGGCTGCCTCTCCGGAGGTGGCCTTTTTTCATCAGGGGAGGGTAGGGGGGATTCTCGATCACATCGGCAGGGAACGCCACATTTCCCCCGCGGATGTCGGGATTTGGCGCTGGCGTAATATTCGCAACCAGCCCCTCCTGCGACGGTCCTCTCACCTCTTTTAACTTCTTGAAAAATAAGCAAAAACAAGAGCATTAAAATTCCTGTTGACTTGAGATCGAGCTCATCGTATATCATCGCGCCGTATTCCTTCAACCTATTGAGCGCCATGGCCCTGCGCCGACATCTCATCGCTATTTCTGTCATCCTTCTGCTGACGTTTCCCTCCATGCGGATCGCCACCGTCAGTCATGCCGGATTCGCCGTCCCTATTCAGAACTACCTGCTGCAGCAGGAACAGTACACGAACGACGGGAAGTCTCAGAAGTCGGTCTACCTGTCTGCCAAGTCGTCACAGGACATCATCTCTGTGCCGACGGGGATCGAACTTGCTTCTCCTCACCCTCCCGGTGTTTCGAACCACCTGAGCCATATCCCCGAACCGCTTTTGCAGGCAGCCTTGCGAGAGATCTTCATTCCCCCCGAGGACTGCGCCTGATCAGACAAGGTTTTTTAGTTTATTCGCAAGTGATGATTCTCTAGTGCGAAAATTAATTTCATAATCAAATTGGAGCAAAATATGAAAAAAGCAGTACTGGTTTGCACTCTGGTCATGGTGGGATCTCTTCTGGGTGGTTGCGCAAAGAAGGGGCTGGAAGAAGAAGGCCGCGGGGCCCTGACCGCCCCGGCTCAAGTCGAGCAGCCGGCTCAAATCGCAGAAGTCGGATCGGGCGACGGCGCCGGTGCATCGTCTGCCGCCGGCAGCCGCTCGGCAGCGGCAGAGGCGCTCGAAACGATCTATTTCGCCTTCGACTCCTTCCTCCTTTCGGAGGAAGCCCGTCAGAGCCTTCTGAAGAACGCTCAGTGGCTCAAGGAAAACAACAGCGTGCGCATCACCATCGAAGGACATGCCGACGAGCGCGGCTCCGACGAGTACAACCTGGCACTCGGCGAGAAGCGCGCCACCATGGTCAAGAGATACCTCGTGGGTCTCGGAATCGCCCCCGAAAGGCTCTCCACCATCAGCTACGGTGAAGAAAAGCCGGCCGTCAAAGGCAACGACGAGAGCGCCTGGTCGAAAAACCGCCGGGCCGAATTCCTCTGATTCGATCTGTTTTATGAAAGAAAAACGGCAGCTCTGGATAGGGCTGCCGTTTTTCATTTCAGGGCCGGACGACATTCCCGCCCAGAAAGCATGTGAACTTTTGTTTGACAAGTTGTGAAACTATGGTCGAATTTATTCGGCTTTTCAATCTCATTTCTTAGGAGGCTGCGAGATGAAAACAAAACTGTTCACTCTGGTTGTGGCCGCGCTTCTGCTCCTTCCTGTACCGAATGCTCAGGCGTTTGAACACATGTATGCCGGATTTCAGGTTGGTATGACGTGGCTTCGCGATGCAGACGGGGTTTACAATGATCCGGCTTTTCGGGACTTCAACTTCGAAACCAGCTACGACAGCGGATTCAGCGTGACCGGTTTTCTGGGCGCCCGCGTCATGGAAGCCTTGCGTCTGGAAGGTGAGATCACCTACCGCAACAACGACTTCGACAGAGTTAGAGACATCGAGGGGAGCATCCCGCTCGGCGGCGACATCAGCTCCTGGAGCTTGATGTTCAACGGATTCTACGACTTCGTCAATCCAGGGCCCTTCACCCCCTATCTGGGGGGCGGTATCGGATTCGCCCGCATCAAAGCGGATGCGAATTTTCTCGGAATCAATGTGATCGATGACAGCGACACCGTTTTTGCCTGGCAGTTGGGGGGCGGCGTCAGCTACGCTCTGAATCCTCAGATGGCTCTCGTTCTGGACTATCGTTATTTCGCCACAGACGATCCGGAATTTCGTGATTTTGAAGGAGATCGGTTCAAATCGGAGTACGCCAGCCACAATGTCTCAGTCGGCATGAGGTTCCTCTACTGAGCCATCAGGGAGAGCTGATTTCCGCATGTAAATAAAAAGAGGCTGCCCGATCAAAGGCAGCCTCTTTTTATACTCGCTAACGCACAGCGGTCGTGATTCCATCTCCTCACTCCTCACTCCTCACTCCTCACTCCTCACTCCTCACTCCTCACTCCT
>JARFUG010000084.1 GCA_029289095.1 Desulfuromonadales bacterium | reverse complement strand
ACCCGCGACCTCCGGCGTGACAGGCCGGCGTTGTAACCGACTCTACTACAGCCCCGCAGAGACAAAAACAGGAAACAGCAGAGAATGGGAACGATGGAACAGCTCGTCTGTTTCCTGTTCTTTGGAACTCATTTTCACCCGGTTCCAGGGCGGCCGATCCGTTCTTACTGGATGGCGTCTTTCAGAGCCTTGCCGGCCTTGAACTTGGGCGCTTTGGAGGCGGAGATTTCGATCTTCTCACCCGTCTGGGGATTCTGCCCGGTGCGGGCGGCGCGCTCCCCTACACTGAAGGTGCCGAAGCCGACCAGAGCGACCTTGTCACCGGCTTTCAGTGCGTCCGTAATCGTGTCGACAAACGCTTTAAGTGCCTTTTCAGCGTCGGCCTTGCTAATCCCCGCCTTGTCGGCCATTGCATTGACAACTTCGGCTTTGGTCACAACATACCTCCAAAAAAATGAGAATGATTAAACCCTCTCGAAACCGGGCTCATATATATCAGAGTTTAAAAAAGAGTGTCAAGGGTTATTCCAAGCATCGGCTCCCTTTTTTTAGTGATGAACCGGCTCCTCCGACACGGCCGGAGCAAACCCCCCTTCCTCCGAAGATTTCACCGGCGCCTGGAGAAGAGCCTCGTCGAGAACCGCGTCCATGTGCGAGACGGGGATGACCTCCAGCGCCTTGAGAATCTGCGCAGGAACCTCCTCCAGGTTCTTCTCGTTGTCCTTCGGGATCAGAACCCTGGATATTCCGGCCCGCTTGGCGGCAAGAAGCTTTTCCTTGAGCCCGCCGATGGAGAGAATCCTTCCGCGCAGGGTGATCTCCCCAGTCATGGCGAGGTTCCGGTCGACGGGGCGTCCGGTCAGCGCCGAGGCGAGGGCCGTCGCCATGGTGATCCCTGCCGAGGGGCCGTCCTTGGGAATGGCCCCCTCGGGGACATGGATGTGGATGTCGATGCGAGGATAGAAATCTTTCTCCAGCCCGAGCTCGCGCCATCGTGAGCGCACGTAGCTCAGCGCCGCCTGGGCGGACTCCCTCATCACGTCCCCGAGCTTTCCGGTGACGGTGAGTTTGCCCGAACCGGGGAGGATCGTCGTCTCGATGGTGAGCATCTCTCCGCCGACTTCCGTCCAGGCGAGACCGGTGACGAGCCCCACCCGGTTTTCCTCCTCTTTCATGCCGAAGGCGTAGCGGGGGACGCCAAGGTATTTCTTGACCTGCTGGGCGTTCACGACGAAGCGTTTCGCCTTATCCTTCGACTTGACGAGTTCCCGGGCGATCTTTCTGAAGACATTGGCGATTTCCCGCTCGAGATTGCGCACCCCGGCCTCGCGGGTATAGCGCCTGACGATCTCCAGGATGGCCGGATCGGACAGGCTTACCTGCACGGCGGGCAAGCCGTGGGCCTCGAGCATCTTCGGCACCAGGTATTTTTTGGCGATGCTGAGTTTCTCTTCCTCGGTGTATCCCTCGATGCGGATGATCTCCATGCGGTCCTGCAGGGGGCGCGGGATCGAGAAGAGCGTGTTGGCCGTCGCGACGAAGAGAACGTTCGAAAGGTCGTACTCGATGTCGAGGAAGTGATCCCCGAAGGTGCTGTTCTGCTCGGGATCGAGAACCTCGAGGAGGGCCGCCGACGGATCTCCCCGAAAATCGTTGCTCATCTTGTCGATTTCGTCGAGGAGAAAGACGGGATTGCGCACCCCGCCCTTGCGCATGCTCTGGATGATTTTTCCGGGCATGGCTCCGATGTAGGTGCGTCGGTGACCTCGAATTTCGGCTTCATCGCGCACCCCGCCCAGCGAGATGCGAATGAACTTGCGCCCCATGGCCTTGGCGATGGAGCGCCCCAGGGACGTCTTGCCGACCCCGGGGGGGCCGACCAGGCAAAGGATCGGCCCGCGGATCTTCTTTACCAGGGCCTGGACCGCCAGATACTCGATGATGCGCTCCTTGACCCGCTCCAACCCGTGGTGATCCGCCTCGAGGATCTCCTCGGCGCGCTCGATCTCGAGCCGGTCTTTGGTCCCGGTCTTCCAGGGAAGCGAGACGAGCCAATCGATGTAGTTGCGCACCACCGTCGCTTCGGCCGACATGGGAGACATCATCCGCAGCTTGCGCAGCTCTCCCAGCGCCCTGTCGGTGGCCTCCTTGGACATCTTCTTCTTCTGAATCTTTTCCTCGAGCGACCGCAGTTCCTGCTTGAACTCGTCCTTTTCTCCCAGCTCTTTCTGGATGGCGCGCATCTGCTCGTTGAGGTAATACTCCTTCTGGCTGCGCTCCATCTGGCTCTTCACACGGGTGCGGATCTTCTTCTCGATCTGAAGAATCTCCACCTCCCTCTCCATCAGCGCAATGAGCTCTTCAAGGCGCTTGTGGGGGTCGAGCTGGCTGAGGATCTCCTGCTTGTCGGTGATGCGGACATTGAGGTGAGCGATGATGGTGTCGGCGAGACGGCCCGCTTCGGTGAGGCCCGAGACGGAAGAGACCATCTCAGGCGGCACCTTCTTGCTCAGATTGACGTAATTCTCGAAAACGTCGTTGACGGTGCGGATCAGCGCCTCGAGCTCCGAAGTCACCGGAATCTGGGGATCGGGGAGGTTCTCCATCTCGACGAAGAGACTGTCTTCCTGGGGGACGAACGCATGCATGCGCCCCCTGCTCTTCCCCTCGACGAGCACCTTGACCGTGCCGTCGGGGAGCTTGAGCATCTGGATCACCTGCCCAAGCGTGCCGATCTCGAAAATGTCGCCGGCCTCCGGCTCGTCGATCTTGGGGTCGCGCTGGGTCGCGAGGAAGATGAGCTTGTTCTTCTCCATCGCCCCTTCCAGGGCGTGGATCGATTTGGGACGCCCGACGAAAAGCGGCGCCACCATATGGGGGAAGATTACGATATCTCTCAACGGGAGGAGGGGATAGAGCTCAAACCCCTCCCTGCCTGCTTCTTTCTCGAAAACATCCGTCATAGCTTGCGCCCATCCCTTTCTGCAGTCAGCAACGTCAAAGAGATGCCGAAGCTTGGCCCTCCGGCAGCCGCGATCCTACGCCGATTCGGCGCACTCGTAAAGAATGACGGGACGCGCCCGGTTGTGGATGACGTCTTCGTTGATGACTACTTCCTTCGCCCGATCCTGGGAGGGGATTTCATACATCACCTCCAACATGGCATTCTCGAGGATGGAGCGCAGGCCGCGAGCGCCCGTCTTTCGCTTGAGAGCCTGGCGGGCCACCGCAACCAGCGCGCCGTCGGTGAACTTGAGATTGACTTTTTCCATTTCGAAGAGCTTCTGATACTGCTTGACCAGAGCGTTCTTCGGCTCCTTGAGGATCTGGATCAGGCTCTCCTCGTCGAGTTCGGTCAGGGTGGCGACGACGGGGAGACGACCGATGAACTCAGGGATCAGGCCGTATTTGAGCAGGTCGACGGGTTCCACCAGGGCGAGAGTCTCACCGAGGGGCCTGTCTTTTTTCGCCGCCACGTCGGCGCCGAACCCCATGCTCTTGGCGCCGGTTCTCTGCCCGATGATGTTCTCGAGCCCTGCGAAGGCGCCCCCGCAGATGAAGAGGATGTTGGTGGTGTCGACCTTGAGGAACTCCTGCTGGGGATGTTTTCGTCCCCCCTTGGGAGGCACGCTCGCCATCGTCCCCTCGATGATCTTCAGAAGGGCCTGCTGGACCCCCTCGCCCGAAACGTCGCGGGTGATGGAGGGGGAGTCGGACTTGCGGGCGATCTTGTCGACTTCGTCGATATAGATGATCCCCCGCTGGGCCTTCTCCAGATCGTAGTCGGCCGCCTGCAGGAGATTGAGGATGATGTTCTCGACGTCTTCCCCGACATACCCCGCCTCGGTCAGGTTGGTCGCGTCGGCGATGGCGAAGGGGACGTTGAGCGTCTTTGCAAGCGTCTGCGCCAGAAGCGTCTTGCCGCTTCCGGTGGGGCCCAGCAGCAGGATATTGCTCTTCTGGACCTCCACGTCGCCGGGCTTGGCGGCGAACTCCACCCGTTTGTAGTGGTTGTAAACGGCGACGGCGAGAATCTTTTTCGCCCTGTCCTGACCGATGACGTATTCGTCCAGGATATCCTTGATTTCCGAGGGGCGGGGCAGCCTCCCCCCGCTGACCGTCGAGTCGTCCAGCTTGGCCTCTTCGGCGATGATATCCTTGCAAAGCTCGATACACTCGTCGCAGATATAAACAGCCGGACCCGCAATGAGTTTCTTGACTTCATCCTGGGCCTTGCCGCAGAACGAGCAGGTGAGCTGTCCCGAATGTCCGTCTTGTGGTGTCACTAAGCTAACCTCCGTGTGAGGGTCATACTTTCCTTGTCACTATGTCATCCACGATACCATACTTTTTCGCGGCATCGCTACCCATGAAAAAGTCGCGCTCGGTATCGGCGGCGATGCGCTCGAGATCCTTCCCCGTGTGGCGGGCAAGGATCTCGTTGAGGCTCTGGCGCAGGCGAAGAATCTCCTGGGCATGGATGCTGATATCGGAGGCCTGCCCCTGGAAACCGCCCAGGGGCTGGTGGATCATGATCCGTGCGTGGGGAAGGGCATAGCGCTTCCCCTTGGTCCCCGCCGCCAGGAGGATGGCCCCCATGCTGGCCGCCTGCCCGACGCAGATCGTCGAAACGGGGGATTTGAGGTACTGCATGGTGTCATAGATCCCCATCCCCGCACTCACCACGCCTCCGGGCGAGTTGATGTAGAGAAAGATGTCCTTCTCGGGGTCTTCCGATTCGAGAAAAAGGAGCTGAGCGATGATGAGGTTGGCCATGTGATCTTCGATGGGGCCACCCACAAAGATGATCCGGTCCTTCAGCAGACGCGAGTAGATGTCATAGGCCCGCTCGCCGCGTCCGGTCTGCTCGACAACCATCGGAATCAACGCCATTGTTTTACTCCTGTCCTTTGTTCGCCTGCTCCAGATCGGCCTTGTCGACCTCCAAAATGTCCGATTTCTCCAGGAGAAACTCCACCGTCTTCTCCTCCAGGATCTGGGACATCAGCCCCCTGCGGGCTTCATCCTTCGCGTAGTAGGACTTCACCGCCTCGATGGAAGCGTTGGACATCTGTGCGATTTTTTCGAGTTTACCATCGATCTCCGAAGGATCAACGGTGAGGTTCTCCTGGCGGGCGATCGCCTCGAGGATCAGGCTGCCGCGCACCTGGTTCGCGGCCGACTCGCGATACATCTGCCTGAAGGAATCCTCGTTCATCCCGAGCATCTCCAGGCTCATCCCCTGGGACTGAAGTCGGTTGCGGATGTTGCCGAGCATATAGTCGAGCTGGCTGGCGATCATCGTCTCGGGCACCTCCACGGGATTGCGCTCGATCAGCGCCGTCACCAGGCGCTCACGCAGATCCCCTTCGATGCGGTTCTTCTCCTGGGTGTTGTGGCTCTCGGTGAGCTTCTCGCGCAGATCGGCGAGGCCCTCCAGGCCGAACCCCTTGGCGAACTCGTCGTCGAGCGTGGGGAGGACCTTCTCCTTGATCTCCTTGAGGGCCACCTTGAAGAGCGCAGGCTGCCCGGCAAGCTCCTTGTTGCCGTAATTCTCGGGGAACGTCACCTGGACGTCCCTGTTCTCGCCGCGCTTCATCCCCTCGACCTGCTCCTCGAAGCCGGGAATCAGCGATCCGGAGCCGAGCTCGAGAACGAAGTCCTCGGCCTTGCCCCCCTCGAAAGGCTCATCGCCCAGGAATCCTTCGAAGTCGATGGTGACGAAATCGCCCGTGCGCGCTTCGTCACGGTCGCTGACCTGCATTTCGGCGCGGCCGCTGCGCATCTCCTCGATGCGCCCCTCGATCACCGAGGCGTCGGCGTCCATTCTCTCTTTCTTGAGCGAGAGTCCCGTGTAGTCCTTCGCCTCGATCTGCGGCTTCACCTCGACATGAGCCTCGTAGCTGAAGGGCTTGCCGCGCTCGATGGGGCTGTTGTCGAGGATTTCGGGGTCGGAAACGGCCGCAATGCGATGCTCGACCAGGGCCTTGAAATATGAATCGTTGATCAGGCGGGTCAGGACCTGCTCCTCGATCTGGGGAGCATACTGCTGCTCGATAACTTTACGCGGAACCTTCCCGGGGCGAAATCCTTTGATCTTGGCTGTCTTGCCGATCTTCTGAAGAGCCTGATCCATTGCCGCGTCGACCTTGTCGGCGGCGACCTCGAAAGAGAGCTTCTTCTTGATGCTGCTGATGTCTTCGATCTTTACGTTCATGCCCTGACCTCACTAGATAATAAGGGATGGTGGAAACAAAGAAGAGCCGCAGGCGGGGCGGCCTGCGGAAACGAGCCGGCAAAAGGGCGCGCCCAGGAGACGAAGAAAAACCATTGAAATGGTGCGAGAGGGGGGAGTCGAACCCCCACGGTTGCCCGCTGGATCCTAAATCCAGTGCGTCTGCCTGTTCCGCCACTCTCGCAATCAAACCCTGGAAAAGATCGATGCGCCCTTGCGGGGAGCCATCCTTTGCGAACGCCTTCAAATAAGCAAAAAGCCCGACCGCAGCCGCCTGGCGCAGGGGAGATAACCTGCATCCTGAAGCAACGGTGGTCGGGCCAGTGCGTATGAAATGGGGTGGATGATGGGACTTGAACCCACGACACCTGGAGCCACAATCCAGTGCTCTACCTGCTGAGCTACACCCACCATGAAAACCGGGCTATACTACTGAAACATTCGCCGCTTGTCAATCACGAATTCGCCTTCCCCCGAGCAGGGAGAAATCGCTGCCGCCCGACGCACCGGAGGGGCGATACTATCCGCAAACGGGGAGAAAGCGCAAGGAGAAAAGCCTCCCGCACTCCTGCCGGTCGAACGGGCTCTTTTCACTCCCGGAGACGGGCGGGATCGACCACGAAGACCATGTCGTCCTGGGCGGTCGGAATCCCCCTGCCGTCGCGGTTGCTGGTCAGGATGTAGAGAAGCCCCCCCGGGCCTGCGACCACGTCCCGCAGCCTTCCGAACTCCCCCTCCAAATGCCGCAGCAGGATCGGGTTGGAAGGGTCGAGATTGAAGCTGTACAGAGCTCTCCCCCTCAGCCCCGCGAAGTAGAGGGAGCCTGCGGCCACATCTCCCCCCGAGGGCGCCCACGTGTCTGCGCCGCTGTGCAGCACGGGCGGCGTCATTCCGGACGCCTCCTCGCTCCCCTGGACGAGGGGCCAGCCGTAGTTGCGCCCCGGCTCGATCAGGTTGATCTCGTCGTGCGCCCTGGCCCCGTGTTCCGTGGCCCAGAGACGCCCTTCGGCATCCCAGGCGAGTCCCTGCGGGTTGCGATGGCCATACGAGTAGACGGGCGAGTCGGCAAAGGGGTTGTCGGCAGGGATCGTCCCGTTGTCGCGCAGACGCAGGATCTTGCCCGCCAGCGAGGTGAGCTCCTGCGAGAGGCGCGGCGCCTCCGCATCGCCCGTGGTCACGTACAGCATCCCGTCGGGACCGAAGCGGATGCGCCCGCCGTTGTGGGTGCGCGCCCCCGGAATCCCTTCAATGATCGTGCGCGGTTCGCTGAGCGCATCCCCCTCCAGCGTATAGGCCACCACCTTGTTGGCCAGCCCCTGCACCCCCTGATACGTGTAGTAGAGATAGACCAGGCGATTGCGCTCGAACTCCGGATGGATGGCGAGCCCCAGCAGCCCCCCCTCCCCCCGGTGCGCCACATCCCCCACCACCAGCAGAGGCTCCGGCGCCAGCCCCTCCTGAGAGGTCAGGAGCCGGACCCGCCCCGGCCTCTCCGTCACGAGAATTCGCCCGTCCGGCAGAAACCCGAGACTCCAGGGGATCTCGAGGCCGACGGCGAGAACGCCGCGCTTCTCGGGCATCTGAGCCGTCAGCACGGCGGGCGCAATGACAGGAAGGTCTCTCTGCCTCTTGACGACGAATTCATAGAGAAGATACCCGATTCCCGCCGAGGCGAGAACGATGAGGACGGCGACTGTTCTGAAGATCGTCTTGCCTTTGGACATGAGAAAATCACCTCCCGGATAGTCCTTGCTTGGGAGAATTTTATCAGATGATGCTTTTTGATCGTGGTTCGGCTTCAGCGCAGGCTCGTCGCCATGAGGGTCCCCTATGGGCCGACGACTGAAATTCCGTGACTGCGAAGATGATCCTTGACCTGCCGGATGCTGAACTTGCGGTAATGAAATACCGACGCCGCCAGCAGGATGCTAGCCCCGCCCTTCAGAACGCCATCGGCGAAATCCTGCAGTTGCCCCGCTCCGCCGGAAGCGATCACGGGGACCGAGACGGCGTCCGAGATCGCCCTGGTGAACTCCAGATCGTACCCCGCCTGTGTCCCGTCGCCGTCCATGCTGGTCGGCAGAATCACCCCCGCTCCCAACCCTTCGCACTGCCTGGCCCACTCGACGGCGTCCTTTCCGACAGCCTGGGTGCCGCCCGCCACCACCAGTTCGAATCCGGACGGCATGGCCGCGCTGCGGCGCGCGTCGATCGCCACGACGATGCGCTCGGAGCCGAATTTCTTCGCCGCCTCCGCCACAAGCTCGGGGCGTTTCACCGCCGCGCTGTTCATCGAGACCTTGGTCGCACCGGCCTGCAGCGTCATCTCGATATCCTCCAGCGTCGCGATGCCGCCGCCGACGGTCAGGGGAATCCGGATCACCGAGGAGACCTTCTGCACCCACTCCAGGCGAGTCTTGCGGTTTTCGAGGGTGGCGGCGATGTCGAGCATCGCCAGTTCATCGGCTCCTTCCGCCTGGTAGAAGGCGGCATTCTCCACCGGATCGCCGGCATCCTTCAGATCGACGAAATGAATCCCCTTGACGACACGACCGTCTTTCATGTCGAGACACGGCATGATTTTCACAATTGACATGGTTTCATTCTCCTTGAAGTTCCATCCTGTTCATCCCCCAATCACCCTGTTCTAAATAGCCTTTGACTTCTCGGCATCCTCTGCGTCTCTAGAGAGCGTAGCGAACGGGCGAGATATTATATCTAGTTTCAAGGCAACCTCTCGCCCGCTCCTTCCAGCGCTCGAGCGCAGGGACCACAGAGAAATCCTGGCTTCTCGCAAATGACCTGTTGCAAACACCGAACCACACCGGCTACCGGCGAAAGATCAGCCAGGCGCCGGCGAACAGCAGCAGCGCCCCGAACATCCTCCTGGCGTCGAAAGGGATCCCTCGAAGGCCGAGCACGCCGAAATGATCCAGAATCAAGGCGGTCGTCAGTTGGGCCGTGATGACGGCCGCCATCGTTGCGGCCGTGCCGATCCTGGGAACGGCGAAAATAGCCGCGGTCACGAAGAAGGCGCCGAACAACCCTCCGGTCCACTCCCACCAGCGGGCATCCGCCGCCCCCCGCCAATTCCCCTGATTGGCGATAAGCGCCACCGTCAGAAGAGCCGCCGTCCCCACCGCGAAGGAAAAACAGGCCGCTTCAAGCAACCCGACCTTCTGGGCCAAACGGGCGTTGATCGACGGTTGAATGGCCACCATCGCCCCCGCGCAGAGCATGATCATGAAGATGACGATGTGGGGCATTCGATATCTCCCGAAGCGGATGAATCGACCGGATGTGGATGATTTGGCAGGTTTGTTGGACGCAGAGATACTTATCGGATTTCAAGCTGCATCGAAAACGTCCACGCGACCTTTCTCAACGGCTTGACGAAAGTAGGGGTTGCGAAGGGGAGCGCCTTCGACCAGATCGACCCTCATCCGGAAACCCGATTAGTACTGATCTTCCGCATGGGTCTTCTCCCCCTCCTGGATCAGGAGGGGGGCGGGGGGTGGTAGAGATCAAGAAGACCTTACCACCCCCAGCCCCTCCTAAAATAGGAGGGGAGAAAATACGCCTCACCTTACCCCTTCTCGGGAAGGGGATATTTTTGGAATCTGCGGAAGATTCGTTCTATTCAGGTCCGGAAAAGGGCCTCCAGATCCTCCAGCAACCCGAAGTAGCGTAAAGAAATAAATAACATGTGCGACAAGCCTTGACAAGACCGGGCTCCTGACCCCGCAGAAGGGCGGAGATCACGCCTCCCCCCGGAGGTACTGCTTCCGCCGAGGTTCGGGAAAACGCTCCACGGCGTAGCGCAGCATGGTGCGCGGCATGCTCCGATAGCGAGGGACGAGAAACGCCTCCTCCTGTTCGAGGTCGCGCTTGCCCACCTCCCGCAGCATCCAACCGACCGCCTTTTGGATGAGATCATGGGGATCGTTCAGCAATAGATCCGCAATGCGCAGGGCGGGGCGGAACTCCCCCTTCTTGATCCAGTGAAAGGTGACCATGATGGCGATTCTGCGCTCCCACACCGAATTTGAGCGCGCCATCTGCATGAGGAGAGCCGGATCGCCCGGATCGACATGAGCTCCGACGATGTGCTCCGCCGAAGCATCGACCAGATCCCAGTTGTTGACGAAGCGGGCATGGGCGAGATACGCCTGGTGAATCGTCTCGCGGGCCTCGACGCTTCCGCGCCGATATTGTTCGACCAGGAGAAGAAGCGCCAGAAGCCTCTCCTCATGCCAGGCGGAGCCCAGCAGCTCAAGTACCGCGTCCAGCGGTAGAGATCGATGCCCGCGCGCCAGACGGCGCAGGGCAGGGACGCGAATTCCGAGAAACCGGTCTCCCTCGCCGTACTCTCCAAGCCCGGTCTTGAAGAAGCGCTGCAGAAACGCAGCGACCTGCGGATCGGCCAGGACATGGACCTCGCGTCGAAGCGCGCTCAGGGCGGATCCTCTCATGGTGTATCGCCTCTGTCCTTCATGTCGACGAAACATCCTCGCTGCTCTTGGGTCGCCCTATCTCCGGCGGCTGCCCCTCCAGCAGCACGGCGGCCCAGCGGGTATCCTCGTTCGTCTCCAGGGCGATCTTGACGCTCATCGTCAGCGGCACCGAAAGGAGCATCCCCACGGGGCCGAAAATCCATCCCCAGAAAACGAGGGAGACGAACACGACCAGGGTCGACAGGCCCAATCCCCGCCCCATGAACCTGGGCTCGACGATGTTGCCCAGAATGATATTGATCACCAGGAACCCCGCCGCGACCACAAGCGCCCGACCGATGCCGAACTGGATCCACCCGAGAAGGGCCGGGGGAACGGCGGCGATGATGGAGCCGATATTGGGAACGTAGTTGAACAGGAAGGCGAGAAGACCCCACACAAGCGGGAAATCGATGCCGAGGAGCCAGAGAAGAAGCGCCACCGAGATTCCGGTGAGAAGACTGACCACCGTCTTGATGGCCAGATAGCTCTTGAGACTGTCGGCGAACCTGCGCAGAGGACCGAGGACGGAGTCTCCCTCACCGAAGGCTGCGCGAACCTTGGCCGGAAAGCTCGAAGCTTCGAGGAGCATGAAGATGACGGCGAGCAGAATGAGGAAGGTATTGGCGAGCATCCCTCCGAAGCCGCTGAGCATCCCGGCCACCAGACGCATGGCCGCGCCGGGATCGATCTGGTGGATCAGCGAGCGGTCAGGCGGGTCGAGCCCGAGAAGCTCCAGGAGACGGAAAAGGCCGACCATCTCCTCCTGCAGTCGCACCTGGTACCCGGGGAGTGCACGGTAAAAATCATCCACCGAAGCCCCGATTATTGCCACCAGGACGAGTTCTACGGCCAGAATTCCGATGGCCACGATGGCCACCGCCAGAGCGGCCGGAACCCGGCGCCGCTGAAGCCAGAAAACCGGCGGGGCGCAGATGACGGCGACGAAAACAGCCAGAAGAAAGGGCACCAGAATCGAACCGGCCGCCCGCATCCCGGCGACCACCACCACAAAACCCGCTGCCGCCAGCAGAAAGCGCAGCGGCTTGCCTACACTCACACTCATTCAATTCACCCAATTGTGGTACGCACGTAACTCCAGCACCCCTGCCCGTCGCTGGCGCCTCTACTATCGCCTTGAGAGCTCCACCATGTAGAGCGCTGCCGCCACAAGTACCCGTGGATCAACGAGTCCGTCGTTCGTGCGTTCGAGCTTCCAGGTGGACTCCGCCCCTGCCACCGCCCGCAGACGGGCGATCGAACTGTTCAGCACGCGACGCAGACGCCCCTCGCCGCCGGCGTTCGCCTGCTCAAGCCAGGGCGCCCGTGCTTGGACCAGCGAGCCCACAGGGCGGTCCCCGACCAGGCACATGAATCCCGGCGGCATGCCCGTTTCCGCCTCGCCACCGAGCGCGAGTGCCGTAAGGGCAGAGAGCAGGCTTTCCGCAGCCTTGCCGCGGACGGTGCGCACGTCCTGGAATCGGCCGTCGACACCGGCTGCATCGCTGAATTGCCCATTGCGCTGCACGACACCCAGAGGACGGCCATCCGGACCCAGGATGTCGACCTTGCCACTTACCGGGAACAAGCGGCGCTGCCGCAGCGTAAAAACGGGCTCCAGGGGATCACGGGGCCGTTTGCCGACGATTTCATTGCCCCACTCGTATGCGCGGGCGCTGAAAATCGGCACACCATCCGCGGTCGTGCACTCGAAGTCACGGCACGCTCGCTTCCCGTCCGTGCCGCCGCGGACGATCAGCCAAAGGGGGGAAAGATGCATCTCGTTCATCGCGTGAATTCACAAAATCCCAAGGTTCGGGGAGTTCCCCCGCATGCTGCCGCAGGCCGGGCTCCTATTTGATTCCCCTCGACAGATACCTATCTGATGCCTTTCACAGGGATATCAAAATGCAGGACATCTTCCCTGGTTCCCAGTTTGGTATACAGGGCAATGGCCGCTTCGTCTTCGACTCCGGTATCGGCCTGGACAAAGATGACATAGGCTCCACGCTCAGCCGCCACCATCTGGAGTTCATGGATCAGCGCCGTAGCGATTCCCTT
>JARFUG010000144.1 GCA_029289095.1 Desulfuromonadales bacterium | reverse complement strand
AGAAGGGCTTAAACTAGCGCCATTCGCAGTGTCCCTCATTTTCTCTCATTTTCTGAGAGCTCGAAAAAAATGACGCCCCACCGGTTTTCCCCTGAGCATCGGGGGCTATACTTGTCAACGCGATCAGAAGGGAAGGGCGGCTCTAAAGCGGAAACCGGAGGGTGCATGATCCACGGCGTTCCCCTGAAACAGTTTCTGAGCGATCTCAACCAGGAAATCAGCAACGACAACGTCTTCAACGGCGCCGCCGCGCTCGGTTTCTACTTCACGCTGGCGATTTTCCCGGCAATGATCGTGCTGATGGCTCTCATCCCCTATCTCCCCATCGCCCGCGTCGACGAGGCGATCATGGACCTGCTGGGTCAGGCGCTTCCCCCTGAAGCCTTCGACATGGTCGCCGGCGTGGTGCACGAGGTCACCAGCGAGCGTCGCGGCGGGCTCCTCTCCTTCGGCATCCTGGGGGCGCTGTGGGCGATCTCGACGGGGATGTACTCGATCATGCAGCAGCTCAACGTCACCTACGACGTCAAGGAGGTCCGCAGTTTCGTGCGCGCCCGGGCGACCGCGCTGGTGCTGAGCCTCCTTTTCATCCTGCTGGTGATCGGCGCCTTCTCCCTCGTCGTGTTCGGCGGCATCATCCAGGACTGGATCGGCGCCAGGTTCGGCTTCCCCGATGCGCTTCTCATCTTCTTCACCGTCTTCCGATGGTCGGTGATCGTCGGCGCGCTCTTGCTGGGGTTCGCGATCATCTACCGCTACGCACCGAACATCGACCGCAAGTTCTCCCTCATCTCCCCCGGGGGCGTCTTCGGCGTCGTCGTGCTGATCCTCGCCTCCCTCGCCTTCGCCGTCTACACCAGCAACTTCGCCGACTACAGCGCCACCTACGGCAGCATCGGCGCGGTGATCATCCTCATGCTCTGGCTCTACATCGCTGGAATGGCGATTCTGCTCGGCTCCGAGATCAACGTCCTGATCGAGCGTTACCGCTCGAAGGGGAAAGAGCCCCGAGGCGGCGACCCTTCGAAGAGCAGGCGCTGAGAAAATCTGGTCCTGATGCGGGTCCAAATCGGGTGGGCATTACGCCCACCTTTTTTCGTTCCTCGGAGAGTCGAGGGGAAGGCCGAATTTTTTTGACATCACCTGTACGAAAGTTTACAAAAGAGAATCGGAGTGTCGCATCCGGGGGGAACGATGAGAACAGAGCCGGTATCCAAATCCAAAACGCCGCCTCGTCAGCATGGCTGACCGGCGGCTTTTGTCTTTTTGGGGATGCAGGATCAGGAGGGGACCATGACAGACAAGGAGGGGGCGCCCAAAAGCCCCGGGGGCGGGGAGCCGAAGCTGCTCGATCAGCTACGGGGAGCTCTGGGTGCCAGACACTATAGCCCCCGCACCGAAGAGGCCTATTGCCACTGGGTCCGGCGATTCATCTTCTTTCATAACGTCCGCCATCCGGCAGAAATGGGTGAGTCGGATATCAATACCTTCCTGACCCATCTGGCCGTCAAGGAGAAGGTCAGCGCGTCGACCCAGAATCAGGCCCTCAGCGCCCTTCTTTTCCTCTACCGTCACGTGCTGAAGCGCGAGATTGGGGACCTTGCTCAGGTGGTCAGGGCCAGAAAACCGAAGCGACTGCCCGTGGTGATGACACGCCAGGAAGTCAAAGCGGTCCTCGATCAGCTCGAGGGGGACAAGTGGCTGATGGCCAGTCTGATGTACGGAGCCGGACTTCGTTTGATGGAATGCCTGCGGTTGCGGGTGCAGGAGATCGATTTCCAGGCCAGCGAGATCATCGTGCGGGACGGCAAGGGCGGAAAGGACCGACGAACCATGCTCCCGCAGTCGCTCGTTTCGCCGCTTCAGGAGCATATGCTGAAAGTAAAAGCCATTCACGAACGTGATCTGGCAGAAGGATGGGGGCGTGTGCAGATGCCCGATGTCCTGAGCCGCAAGTATCCCAACGCCCCGGCGGAGTGGCGGTGACAGTGGGTGTTTCCGCAGGAGAAACGTTGGAAAAACAACAAGACCGGTGAAGAGAGTCGCCATCACATGCATGAAACCTTACTCCAGCGTTCAGTGCGGGAAGCGGTAACAAAGGCTGAAATTGTAAAAAGAGTCGGATGCCATACCTTCCGCCACGCCTTTGCAACGCACTTGCTGGAAGCCGGCTATGACATTCGGACGATTCAGGAACTCATGGGGCATAAGGACGTCAGCACGACCATGATTTACACCCATGTCCTTAACAAGGGAGGCCACGGTGTCCGAAGCCCAATGGACGAACTTTGATCGGTATAGACAGACTGTATAACCCAGGGGGTCGATTGGGGAAATGTTCGTAAGGTATTGATAATGTGATTGTTTGCTGGTTGGTTGGAATTTGGGGGATTTTTTAGACAGACAGACTTCTGTCTCGGTTTGCAGATTTAGACAGACTGTCTATTCCTAGTTA
>JARFUG010000143.1 GCA_029289095.1 Desulfuromonadales bacterium | reverse complement strand
CGGATGATCTGCCGCATGGAGGTGTCGAGCCCTCCCGGGGTATCGATCTCGATGAGGAAAGCCCGAGCTCCCTCGGCATTGGCACGAGCGAGCTGCTGAGTAATGAAGTCGGCCTGCACGGGATTTATGGCATCGGCCACACGCACCGAGAGGATCGTATTGGGACCGATTTCGGCCCGCACTCCGAACGCGACGGCAACCGTCAAAAAGGCTGCGACTAGAAGAGAAAACGATGGTTTCATACTCAAAAGAGTACCCTACCTGAAGTGACCTGTCAAATAGCTGAAAATTCTATGTCTTTTAGAAAAGCCTCTATCGTCGGAATCCCCTTGCCGCAGCGAGGGAAGCCATGCTATTTTAAAAATCGTCAATTCAATGACACTCCACGGGCAACTCCCAGTTTCATCTGAGAAAAACTTCCATGC
Source organism: Desulfuromonadales bacterium (assembly GCA_029289095.1). Lineage (GTDB taxonomy): Bacteria > Desulfobacterota > Desulfuromonadia > Desulfuromonadales > JACZKF01 > JARFUG01. The sequence continues at coordinate 2,037 of JARFUG010000143.1, read as the reverse complement.
GCAACCATCTTTCGCAGATCCTGGTCATCGACGACGAAAAGAGCAACCGTGAGGCGCTCTCTCTCCTGCTGACCAGTGCTGGATACAAGGTCGACTCCGCAGCAACGGGGGAGGAGGCGATCAAGATCCTGCAGAAGACCTCCTTCGAGATCATCATCACCGATCTCTTTCTCCCTGGCGTCAGCGGCATCGACCTGCTCAAGAAAGTCAAAATCGACTCCCCATTCACCAATGTTATCGTCATCACAGGTCACGCGTCGGCCGAGTCCGCCGTCGAGGCGATGAAGGAAGGGGCCTTCGACTATATCACCAAGCCGTTCAACTTCGACAAGCTCAAGATACTCGTCGCCAAGGCCATGGAGAAGAGCCGCCTGGTGGCGGAGAACCTCTACCTGCGTCAGCAGCTTCGCGGCAAATACAAGTTCGACAACATCATCGGTCACAGTCTGGCAATGCAGCAGGTTTTCTCCCGCATGGAGAAGATCGTTCAGACAGATTCGACGATCCTCATTCTCGGCGAATCGGGGACGGGCAAGGAACTTGTCGCCAAGGCGATCCACTTCAACGGACCGCGTCGCGAAAAGCCTTTCATCGCCATAAACTGCGGCGCCATTCCCGCCGAACTTCTCGAGAGCGAACTCTTTGGCCATGTGCGCGGATCCTTCACCGGAGCCGTTTCGGACAAAGCCGGCAAATTCGAAGCGGCCAACGGCGGAACGATTTTCCTCGATGAAATCGGCACCATGCCGATGCACCTTCAGATGAAGCTGCTGCGCGTTCTGCAGGAGCAGGAAGTCGAGAGGGTCGGCTCGAGCAAGACGATCAAACTCAACGTGCGCGTCATCTCCGCCACCAATTCGAACCTGGAAGGGGAAGTGAAGAAGGGACATTTTCGCGAAGATCTCTTCTATCGCCTCAACGTGATCCCCGTTCTCCTCCCCCCTCTGCGGGAGAGGCGCGAGGATATCGCGCTGCTCGCCCGGCATTTCCTGCAGCAGACCTGCACCGCAATGGACCGCCCCCTGATGTCCCTTTCTCCCGAGGCGATGAGAGCGCTCGAGACGTATGCCTGGCCGGGAAACGTGCGGGAGATGGAAAACGTCATCGAGCGCACCGTCACGCTCACCGACGGCGAGGTGATCCAGAGGAGCGATCTCCCCACCGATATCGGCGGGAACGATGATGCCGAAGGCCCCCTGGGCGTTTTCTGCCCCCGGGTCGGCGAGGAGGGGGTCAACATGCCGCGGATCATCGAGGAGATGGAGCGCTGCATGATCTCCGACGCGCTTCAGGTCGCCGATGGAGTCAAAGCCCGTGCCGCATCCCTGCTCGGGATCAACCGCACGACGCTGGTCGAGAAAATCAAGCGCCTTGGCCTGAACGGATAGGGCGCAGTCGCATGGTCACGGATTCTGTATCCTTTCGCCTTCCCCCCTGGTTCCAGAGCGCCCTCCCCCCCGTCAATACACCTTATCCCAGCGTCGAAGAGCGGATGCGGCTGACAATCGAGCTTGCCCGACGGCATGTGGCCATGGGTACGGGAGGACCATTCGCCGCCGGGATCTTCGATCTCGAGGACGGTGGACGACTCATCGCGGCGGGGGTCAACCTGGTCCTTGCGGCGACGACGTCCATCGCCCATGCCGAAATCGTCGCCATTGCTCTCGCGCAGCAGTCTCTCGGCGATTACGACCTGGGACGCGGGGGGCGTCGTCTGGAACTCGTCACGAGCACCGAGCCGTGCGCCATGTGCTACGGCGCCGTACCGTGGTCGGGCGTTCGCTCCCTGGTCTGCGGCGCCCGGCGCAGCGATGCCGCCCGCGTCGGATTCGACGAAGGGGACAAACCGCCGGACTGGATCGCCGCGCTGAAAAGGCGCGGCATCGACGTGCGGCGCGATGTGATGCGGCGCCAGGCCGCAGCGTTGCTGGAGGAGTATGGTGCTTCCGGCGCCGTCATCTATAATGCGAGGCAGAATCGATAGGAGTCAGGAGTCAGGAGTCAGGAGTCAGGAGTCAGGAGTCAGGAGTCAGGAGT
>JARFUG010000008.1:70953-74198 GCA_029289095.1 Desulfuromonadales bacterium | reverse complement strand
AGTCCTGCCGGGAGGCGGGCTCTTCTCGGAGCGCCCCCTCATCCACCGTGTCGCCCGCGCGAGCGCCGGCGCCGTCCCCCTCCGCGGGGGCGACTGCGTCGTTGCGCTCGATTTCGATCCGGCTCTCGGCTTCAAAGAGGAAGAAGCCGCCATTGCCGGCCTCTTCCTCAGTAAAAACCTTAACGCCTTTCACAAGGCTGCCGCCCTCCCCTTCGGGCTGATGGCGCCTTAGTTCGGCGATCAATGTCTTTGCCTGGGGATCATCCAGGGTCAGCTCTTCATGCAGCAGTTGCTGTAAAAAGTCCATTCCGGCCAGCGAGAGACTGATCAACGTGGAGCTGACCTCGCTGTCGCCATCGCGCACCGCCTCGAAGACGGTTTCCATCTCGTGGGCGAAGGCCGCGATATCGTCGAAACCGACAAGCCCCCCCGCCCCCTTGATGGTATGCAGGGCGCGAAAGACCCGGCCCACGGCATCGCGATCGAAGGGATTGTCCTCGAGGGCCAGAAGACTTCCTTCCAGTTCGGTGAGGAGCTCCCGAGCTTCTTCTCGAAAAGTGGCCCGAAGGCGCTGCTCGTCGTTCATGCCAGCACGATCCGCACGATCCCGAGCACCTGCTGGGCCTTGAAGGGCTTGACGAGCCAGCCAGAAGCGCCGGCAGCCTTTCCCTCCTGGCGCTTGCTCTCCTGGGTCTCGGTGGTGAGCATGATGATCGGCATGAAACGCCTGGCGGTATCCTTTCGAACCGATCGGATCAGTTCGATACCGTCCATGTTCGGCATGTTCAGATCGGTGATGAGCATGTCGATTTTCTCGCCCTCGTCGAGTTTCCTCAAGGCGTCGGCGCCGTTAACCGCCTCCACCACCTCGTACCCGGCGTCTTCGAGGGTTAAACGGAGCATTTGTCGCACGGTCGGCGAATCGTCCACCGTCATGATGCGCTTGGCCATGATCTGTTATCCTCTCAAATTCTTCAGTGCCCTGCGGCAAAGTATCTCAGGCGCTGAAAACAACTAGACCGCTTCGGCAGACTCTTCTGCCGCATCCTGCACCAGGGCGAGTTCATCGTCTGAGAATACGCGATCGATGTCGAGCAGAATCAGGAATCGGGAATCGTCGACCCGGCCCATCCCTCGGATGAATTCGGTCCTCAGCCGGGTCCCGATGCGCGGAGGCGGCTCGATGCGACTGCTGTCGAGATCGAGGACTTCACGCACCGAATCGGCTACCGCTCCCACGGTCGTCGGCTCGCCTTCAATGACGATCTCAAGGACGATGATACACGTCTCTCGGGTCCTCGGCTCCGGCGTCAAGCCGAATTTCAGGCGAAGATCGACAACCGGCACCACCGAGCCGCGCAGATTGATCACACCGAGCATGAACGAAGGAGAACCCGGTACGCGGGTAATATCCGTCAAATCGAGAACCTCGCGGGTTTTCGCCACATCGACGGCAAAAATATCTTCTCCGAGACTGAAAGTGAGATACTGATTCATCGTGACGCTCGCGGTTTTCATACGACTTCTCCCCGCGTCAGTAACGCTCGAAGGCCTGATCGTGCAGGTCCGAGCCGCTGTTTCGGGTCTTTTCTCTTGATTCCCGTGCCGAGATCCCCTCTCCCAAGTCGATAACCCTGCCATTCTCCTTCTTCTCCTGGGGCCGAACCAGCCGTTGCTCGATTTTTCCGTACACACGAGGCGCCTGCTCCGACTTGATCTCCGGCCCCTTTCGGGAATCGCCTATCCTGAAGAAAGCGATCATCTCCTGCATGTGCCCGGCCTGGCTGGAGAGCTCTTCGGCTGTGGAAGCCATTTCTTCTGATGCCGAGGCATTCTGCTGGATAATCTGGTCGAGTTGCATGATGGCTTTGCTGATTTGTCCTGCACCGGAGTCCTGTTCGCGACTGGCAGCGGCGATCTCCTGCACAAGTTCGGCAGTCCTCTGAATACTCGGCACCATTTCCTGCAGCATTCTGCCGGAATTCTCGGCGACCTCGACACTCGAGACGGACAGCGAGCCGATCTCGGCGGCGGCGACCTGGCTCCTCTCAGCCAGCTTGCGCACCTCGGCGGCGACAACGGCGAATCCGCGGCCGTGTTCGCCGGCGCGGGCGGCCTCGATGGCGGCGTTCAGGGCGAGCAGGTTCGTCTGGCGGGCAATCTCCTCGATGATCAGGATCTTGCCGGCGATTTCCTTCATCGCCCGCATGTTCTCCATGGCCGCCCGACCTGCAGCGGCAGCGTCTTCAGCGGCCTTGATGGCGATCTTCTCCGTCTGAAGTGCATTGTCCGCATTCTGACGAATGTTGGCCGACATCTCTTCAATGGACGCAGACGCCTCCTCGGCGCTAGCCGCCTGCTCGGTGGCCCCCTGACTCATCTCCTCCGAAGCTGCGGAAAGGGCCTGGCTTCCGCAGGAGACGTTGTCCGCAGCCAGTTTGACGCCGAGAACGACGTCCTGCCACCTGGAGACCATCTTCTTCATCGACGCGTAGACGCCGATCTCTTTTTTTGACTCGTCGAACTGGATGGACAGATCCCCGACCGCCAACCTCTCTGCGATTTCCCCGATTGTGCCCGGCTCGTCACCCAACTGGCGCAGAATGCTCCGGGAGACGAAAAATGCGGTCACTGCCAGCACTGCGATGATAAAGAGGATGGAAACGCCGAGGGATTTGAGCTGTGCAAGATAGTCTGCATCGACATCGTCAAGGTAGATCCCCGACCCGATGATCCACCCCCAGGGCTGAAACCCTTTCACATACGAGGTTTTGGGAGCAACCTGATCGGAGTCGTTCTTGGTCCAGACATAATCGACGAACCCCTCGTTCCCCTTCTTGACGACATCGACCATCTCCAGAAAAAGGAACTTGCCGTTGGGATCCTTGTAGGTGGAGAGGTCCTCACCGATGAGGGATCTGGTGAACGGGTGCATGACCATTACTGGGGTCATGTCGTTAATCCAGAAATAATCGTTGTCTCCATATCGCAATTGCTCGATGAGCTGCATCGATCTTTCTTTTGCAAACTCCTCCGAAATTTCTCCCGAGCGATAAAGATCATAATAGCTCTGGGTGATTCCATAAGCCGTCTCAACGACATGCCGGGTCTTGGTCATCCTGTCTTCCAGCATGTTTTCCTTGTTCTTTGCCAGAAGAATCAAGGCGACGACGACAACAATGGCGACACTGAGGCAGACGAGCGCCATCAGCTTATGCGACAACTTGATACCGGACTTTCCCACG
>JARFUG010000008.1:0-70853 GCA_029289095.1 Desulfuromonadales bacterium | reverse complement strand
CCGGACTTTCCCACGGGGAATTCTCCTTGAAATGAAATACACTTGCCTGAATTAAACCTGCACAGGCGACTGGGCAGCCTGCCGTTCCGAGTAGCTTGGGGCGACGAAAATTGTCACACAGAATAGGTAGATTGGGAAAATCGAACCGATCTACAGAGGCAGGACGATCTTTGTTGCGAAGATGTTCGAATTTCCGAAGTTCCTGTTCCGAATACCCTGACCACTCTCCCGTATACGAAGAGGGATGTTAAGTCACTCCCCCAAGCCAGGTCAAGCAAAAAAATGAACTAGTATTTTGAAGTGAGCTTTGAGTAGAAAACCAGCAGGAAGGGACAGCAGGATAAAACAATTTGGACTCAATAGTTTGCACCGAAAAATCATTCGAAAACAGTGTTGCATTTTTTACAATGCAACATCAACAGATCATTCCTTCCATAGAGACAAACTGGATTGGCGCACCGAAAATATGCCAGAAAAGTTCATCCAGTCAACTGCATAATGGAAATTAATCTACTCGATCTCTTTATGCTAATGATCCCCAGCATTTACAATCTACAAGCTCTGAGCCGTTCGAACAACTGACCAAACCATTTGCGGACTGGACTTTTAATCCGCCCCGGCGTATCCTTGCCTCTGCCCCTCCTTTCCAGAGGGAGCGCCTGACGCCCGGGAAGCAGTACACATCATGACCGGATTCGACCCGCACCAACGAATCAACCTGAAGCTTTTCGGCGTCTCCGTATGGCTCCTGCTGACGATTTTCTTCCTGTCGTCCCAGTCGGACCTTCTGGTCGAAGTCTTTCACTGGCGCTCAGCCGACGCCCTTGCCACTCCCTCCGATATTCCGGACCTGGTTGCGACGACCCACAATGCTCCCCACAAGGTCGCCGACAGCGCTCAGGCTCTCTTCCCCGCGCTTCCCTCCGGGGCCGATCTACCGGCAGATCTCTGGACCACCTGGTCCCCGCCGAACCGAGATTCCTTCTTTCTTCCTCCCCCTTCCCTCTATCCAGACCCGACCCTTCCCCGTCCACCGCCTCTGCTCATCTGAATTTTCAGCACTACGAAAACCGTATGCCTTCTCCTTTGCCAGGGGGCGCGCCTCCCAGGAGGAGTCCCCTTGCTGGAAGTGCATGCCTGAAATCTCTGCGCAGGTAGACCCAGAACGGCACGCGCAGCGGTGTCGCGCGTCCCTGACCGCGTGCATCGCCTTACCAGGACGGACGGACACTTATGAAAACAAGCGATATCCTGAAGGCACTTTCCATTTCGTTGCAGATCGACCCCGACCCGGTAATCACCGGCATTTCGACACTCCGTGACGCAACTTCAACCCAGCTCTCCTATGCGGTCAGCGATAAACATGCGAACGATCTTAAAAGAACCAATGCTGCCGCCGTTCTGGTGACGCAGAAACTGGAAAACCTGGTCGCCGCCGGGACGGTCGCCGTCGTGGTGGAAGACCCCGAACTTTGCATGGCGCGTATTACGCACCTGTTTCGCAAGGTTTTCGACCTCCCCGAGGCCGGTTCGCAGCAGATCGATCCGAGCGCCAAGGTCTTCCCGAACGTTTCGCTGGGGACGGCAGTCATCATCGGCAAACGCAGCCGCATCCTCTCCGGGGTCTACCTGGGGGACAACGTCGAGATCGGCGAGGATACGATCATCCACCCCAATTGCGTCGTCTACCACAACTGCCGGATCGGCAGTCGCTGCATCATCCACGCGAACACGGTGATCGGAAGCGACGGTTTCGGTTATGCGCACACAAAATCGGGAGAGCACGTCAAGATCGAACAGACGGGAAATGTCATCATCGAAGACGATGTCGAGATCGGCTCCAACACCTCCATCGACAGGGCGACCTTCACCTCGACGATTATCCGCAGAGGGACGAAGATCGACAACCTGGTGCATATCGCCCACAACGTCGAAGTCGGAGAGCACTCCATCATCGCGGGCCAGACGGGGATTGCCGGTTCAACCGTTTTGGGTAGAAACGTCGTCATGGCCGCCCAGTCCGGGGCAACCGGCCACATCAGGATCGCCGACTTCACCACCATCGCCGCCCGAGGGGGGGTGACCAAAAACACCGAGCAGGGCAAAACATATGCGGGATTCCCGCTGCTGGAACACAGGGCATGGCTGAGATTTCAGGCGAAGCTGGCACGGCTGGGGAAGGAGTGATCAGGGCACTCAGAAGCGGGATGGACACGAGTGTCCCGTGTGGGTAGAAGATCAGACAATCTGTGAACGGAAAGCGAAGAAGGCGCCCGGGGAAGATAGGGCGCCTACTTTGTCGAGGGGAACTCCGGCACTCAGCACTGTAAATCCGCACCAATCCCGACAGTCCGGCTCGCCAGATGGTGCACCTTCGAAACAGCGTACAGGAAAATCACAGGGACTAATTACAGTCCTCAATCCATTTCGCAAGCCACTCAGCCTTGACGATGGTCCCCTGGGGGTCGGCCTGCATCGAAATAACACATTCGCTCTTCTGTACTCTGGCAGCATCTCCTGCCACACTCTCGCTGGTAAAAACACCCTGGCCACCGAAGACCCCGGTAAGAGCCTCTCTGGTAAGCTTCGTCTTTCGCCAGGTCAGGTCGATTGAACCGTCAGGGTTTTCCTGCGTTGCCGAGGGCAATCCATACTCCCTCACAGCATCGCTGACTGAACGTCCCTCCCAGGCCGCCATTTTGGCATCCATCTGCTTCGCCGGGCTTGCGCAGCCGCCCATGAGCGTTGCCGCTAACACCATGGCAGCCACCGTTCCGAAGACGCCTTGATTCATGTTTGTCCTTTCTGTTGGTCAAAAAAATTGAGAGTCAGATCTTGCAATGCCGCATGAGGTCACTCGGCAGACTTTGCGATGCCACATCTTAAAAACAAGGACTCGACCTGATGATAAGGTCGAGTCCTTGTTTATTCTTGGTGCCCGGGACGGGAATCGAACCCGTACAGCCATACGGCCGAGGGATTTTAAGTCCCTTGCGTCTGCCAGTTCCGCCACCCGGGCAAAACTTGGTGTATTATTGCGATTGCGCAGAGGTTGTCAATGTTTTTGGCTTTCTGACATATGTTTTGAAGCGCTTCTCATCCCCTTTTTTGCTGTCAGGAGATGCCATGGCAGGAAACGAACTGAAATGCCCCAAATGCGGGACCATCGTGAAGACATTCCGCAACCCCTTTCCGACGGTGGACGTGATCATCCGCGTCGATGACAGAATCGTGCTCATCGAGCGGAAAAACGAGCCGAAGGGGTGGGCGCTGCCGGGAGGGTTCGTCGATTACGGCGAGAGCCTGGAGACGGCGGCGGTGCGGGAGGCGAAGGAGGAAACGGGGCTCGACCTGATCGACCTGCGCCAGTTCGGCGCCTACTCCGACCCGGGGCGCGATCCCCGCCAGCACAACCTCTCCGTCGTCTTCACCGCCGAGGGGCGCGGCGATCTGCTCGGTGGAGACGACGCCGCCCATGCCGAACTCTTCCCCCTCGACGCCCTTCCCTCCCCCCTGTGCTTCGATCACGGGCAGATCCTGGACGATTACCGGCGCAATAAGCGGGTTTTTTCCAAGGAGGGATAAAAAAATCCCTAAATCAATTTACAGATATGGACAGGATATTCAGGATAAAACCTTGAAGTCAAAGGCTCTGCTGGAATGGTTTGCCAGCCTTTGATCAGGTTTCCGAGAAATTTACGTGAAGTGGATACCAAAAGAGCAAAGCCGCAAAGTCGCAAAGAGAAACCAGGTAAGCCTGTGCCTTTCTTTACGGCTTTGCGTCTTGAGTGAGCATAGCGAACGGGCGTGAGCCGTCTTTGACCTATTCGAAAAACCGGATCTGCGGCTCTTCTTTCAGCTTTCCGTACTTGACCAGCAGCTTGTAGAAAAGAGCGAGTCCCTGCAGGTGATCGCGGGGGAGATCGTAGGACATGCAGCGCCAATAGGCGGCGAGGCGCTCCTCGCCCATCCAGGTGCGCTCGGGCGCTTCGGCGGCGAGGGTTTCGAGGGAGGCGAAGGCGCGCCGCCGTGATTCGGCGAGCTGTGCCAGGAGGGTGCGGACGGCCTCGGGGCGCTCTTCGGCGACTTCGCGGCGAAGAATCCAGAGGGCGAAGACAAAGGGGAGCGATGTGTAGCGGTGCCAGAGCTCCCCCAGATCGTAGATGCGCAATGGGGGCGCTGAAAGAGCGGTTCGAAGGGCGCGGTCGCCGATGAGGAGGGCGGGACGCGCGGCGGCGACGAGCTCTTCCACCGGCGTCTCGGGTATGGCCGCTCGCACCTGGCGAACGCCGGCAAATTCACGCAGGAGGATCTCGAGCAGGTTGACGGAGGTGGCCGATTCGCCAGTCAGGGCAATCTCAACCCCATCAAGAGCCTCGAGGGGGCCGGGCGCGAAGAGGAGGACGCTCTGGACCGCTCCACGGGAGCTGATGGAGAGGTCGGGGAGGAGGAGATAATCCCTCCAGTTGCGCCCGTATTCGAAAGACGAAGAGGGGCTGACGTCGATCTCCCCCCCCGCCAGGAGACGGTTGAGGTGCGCCGGAACCCCCGGAATGATCCGCCCGTCGAAGCCGATCTCTTTGAGGTAATGGAAAAAGGGGGCGCAGTTGGCGTAAGTGATATGCCCGACGGCGAGACTCATTCGGCGCCCATCCTGAGGTAAGGGTCCCTTTCGTCGAAGGCATCGACGAAACGCACCCCGATGTGCTCGAGGAGAAGTCCGGTCGCCCTGAGGTATTCGGTCACAGCGATGTTGTAGTCAGCCAGGGCGGCGATATGAAGAGTGCGCGCCTGCGCAAGGTCTTGCTCCCCCTCCAGAACGTCGCGGGTCGTGGCCAGCCCGACCTCCATGCGCCGCAGGAGTGTGTCGAGACGCTCGCGGGCCAGGCGCGTGCCGAGCTCGGTGACGTCGATCACGGCGCTGTTGACCTCCAACCCCCGGATGGCGGCGCGGATATCGCGGCGCACCTCGTCCTGCAACTGCGCAAGCGAGGTCCTCTGGGCGTTGCGAAGGATCCGCGTGCGGGCGAGTTCGTTGCGGGCGGTGGTGTTTCCGAGCGGATAGGAGAAACTCACGCCCACCTCCCAACTGCGGTAGTCGTTGCGGAAGAGGTCTTCGAAGGCGTCGCTGTACTCGGGGCCGAGCCCCGCGTGGGAGTAGCGTCCGACGAGGTCGAGGGCTGGACGGGTTCGGTTGCGCGCGATCCGCTCTGTCAGGTCGAGGCGCTCGATCTCCTGCCGGTTGCGAAGGATGTCGGGACGTTTGAGAAAAGCCGACTGCAGCCCCTCTTCTTCGGAAACGACGATGGAAGGTCTGCGAAGGACTTCGTCGATCACCGAAACCTGCTGCGGCGCATTGAGAAGAAGGGTCAGGCGATCGAGGGCGTCCTGATGCAGGCTCTGCGCCTCGAGCAGGTCCCGCTCGCGAAGTCGCAGGCCGACTTCGGCTTCCAGGATCTCCACTGGCGCCATGACGCCGGCCTCCACCCGTGCACGGTTTTCTTCAAAGACCCGCTCGGCCAGGCTGACGGATGTGCGGCGGAAGGCAAGCTGATCGCGGGTTCGCAGCACATCGAAGTAGGCGTTGCGCACGGCGGTGAGGATGAGGAAGGCGCTTTCGCGAAGATCCTGCACCGCGACGTTGCGGTCCTGAACGGCGAAGAGGATCTCCTGTTCGGTGACGGTGCGTCCGAAATCGCGCATCAGAGGCTGGACGATAGAGAGCCCGATGCGACTCTCGTAGGCGGGGTCGATCACCCCAGGGCTCTCAATGCCTCGAGAGTCTCGGGAGTTCTCAAGGAAGGCGTTCAGGCTCGTCCCCCAAGGGAGGCGCTGGACCAATGAGGCATCGAGTCTTTGAAACCGTATCTCGGTGGGTCTGACCAACTCCTCAAGCGCCTCCCCGGAAGGGTCGAGCTGGCGGAACCGGCTCGGCTGCCTGCCCTGTCCCGTCGCCGCCTCGGACTGCAGCAAAAGATCATAGATGCCATAGGCGCCGCGAAGGCGGGCATCGGCTGCCCGGGTCAGATGAGTCTGGGTCTCGAGATTGAGATTGCTTTCCAGGGCGATGCGCTGCGCCTGCTGCAGGTCGATCTCCTGAGCGAGAGCAGGCGTTGGGAGGAGGAGCAGCAGAAAAATCAACCACAATCGTTGTGCCATGAGAGACCATCCTTCCGCATGAGGGACAAGGCAGCAGGAATTATAAAGCCGAATATTTCTATCACACCCCATCCACTGGTGCAACCGCAGAGGATTCATCCGCGGTTGGACAAATGCGCGATCAGGTTGAGCATATCGGCGCAAAGGGGCGCCTCCAGGACGAGGGGTTCGCCGCTCACCGGATGAGCAAGCTCAAGGCGGCACGAATGGAGCATCTGCCGATTCACCCTGTATCCGTTGATTTCCTCCGGACCGCCATAACGAACGTCCCCGAGCAGAGGGTGACCGGCCTCTGAGAGGTGTGCGCGAATCTGGTGCGAACGGCCCGTCGGAATCCTCACTTCAAGAAGCGCCGCGCCGTCGAATTTCTCGACGATGCGATAACACGTCAACGCTTCCTTACCCCCCTTATTGACGGACCTCACCCGGTTCGTTCCCCGCATGCGCTGCAGATTCGAGGAAATTTCCCCTTCACTCGGCGAAGGAATTCCGCTGACGAGAGCGAGATAGATCTTGATCGCCTCACGTTCGCTCAACGCGCGTGTCAGAGGGGCATGCGCCTTGGGATGAATCGAGAAGACGATGACGCCGGAGGTGTCGCGGTCAAGGCGCTGAACCATGCCGAGTTCGGGTTGCTGCAGCGGACGAAAAGGATCGTGCAGAAAAGTGAGCAGGGCCTCGTAGAGAGTCCCCTTGTAGCGGGCGTGAGTCGGCTGCGTTTCGACACCTGCGGGTTTGGTCAGGGCAATCAGGTGCCTGTCCCGGAAAAGAACGGCTTCTTCGGTGAGACGAAAAGGATCAAGAGGACCGCCATCGATGTGAATTTCGACACTCTCGCCTTCCTTCAGAGCATAGGAAGACTTGCGCACGCGGCGTCCGGCCACATGGACGCCACCGAGATCGATAATTCGGCGCATCAGCGTCCTGGAGAGCTCTTCGAAACGCGCAGCGACGGCCTGATCGAGTCGGCGACCGGACTCATCGGGGGAGACCTGAAAACGGAAAATTTGCGGCGGGAGCGGCATCTTTTTACCGACCTGCAAAATAATTATAGCCAGCTAATTTCATTGGTTGACACCGGAAAGTCTCCTGATAAGCTCTAGATACGGCTATCCAGCATTCCGGGACGGCGGCGGAGAACCTTGAACTACTGGCCAACACTCCGAGTACACGGTCTGAAACAGGGTCGCGGTGAGCCAGCCCGCCTTTGGCAGCGGGACGCCTGAAGCACCCGCGCGGGCCAATGATTTTAAAATACGGCCAGATTTCGAGACCCGTCGCCCCCCGGGATCCAAAAGGAAAAGGCTCCGCTTTCAACGGAGCCTTTTCCTTTTCGGATGCTCAGAGCAGGCATCAGACCGCCAGGGCGTTGACCCTTTCGCGCAATTCCTTTCCCGTTTTGAAGAAAGGGGTTTTCTTGGGAGGGATCTTGACAATGTCCCCGCTTTTTGGATTGCGCGCTTCACGTCCGTCGCGTTGACGGATGCTGAAGGAGCCGAAACCCCGGATTTCGACACGGCCACCGTCGATGAGAGCTTCGCCGATGCTGTCGAAAATGGTGTTCACGACCAGTTCGGCCTCCTTCTTGTTCAAGGTGCCGGCGGTGATAGCAAGACGCTCAATAAGTTCGCTCTTTGTCATGTGGCAAGCCTCCTAGTAAACTCCAGACCATACAAATCGCAACCCGCCCCCAGCCCTCTCCTGCAGACTCTGGTGAAGCTGATATGCAACGTCTCCGATCAAATGCGATAACAGCCCGGTCCTCCTGCGGGGAGGATAGACAATTTCTACTTCACCTACGACACCGGCGAGTTCGGCAGCTGCTTTGATGCTGTCCTGCAGATTGCCGAGTTCATCGACAAGCCCCGCCTCAAGGGCCTGCCTTCCGGTGAAAATCCGCCCATCGGCAATCAGGGCGACCTCCTCCGGGCTCATACCGCGCCCTTCAGCGACGGCTTCGATGAACTGCATGTGAACGTCGTCGATGATTCCCTGAAGGATGCGGCGGTCTTCGTCGCTCAAAGGACGAACGATCGACCCGATATCCTTGTGATCGCCGCTTTTGATCACCTGGCTGCGAAACCCGATCTTTTCCAGAAGATCCTGGATATTCGCGATCTCCATAATGACGCCGATGCTGCCGGTGATCGTCCCAGGATTGGCCACGATCTTCTGGGCAGGGGCTGCCATGTAGTAACCGCCAGAGGCGGCTACGGAGCCCATGGAGACGACGACGGGCTTGATCTCCGTGAGCTTGCGGACCTCTTCGTAAATTTCCTGCGAGGGACCGACGCCGCCGCCGGGTGAATCGATGCGAAGGACGACAGCCCGGATGGAGCGGTCGTTTTGAAAGTTGTGCAGATCTTCGATGGCCTGCCGGGAGGAGTCGATCATCCCGGTGACCTCGACGACACCGACTTTAGGTTTGTACGAAAACAGGATGCCCCCCGCGGAGAACCCGGAGAGGGCCAGGGCGCCGATCACGAAGACAAGAAAAATGGCGCCCAGGACGAGAAGGGCCGTGCGAAAGGGCCGTTTGGTCATCTTGGCTCAAAAGGATCAGAGCCCCCGCACAGGGCGGGGGCTCGAGTTCAACGATCAATCTTCCTTCTTACCGAGTGCGCCCTGGAGAAGTTCGCCGAAGTTGGAAGTCGCCTTCTTCTGGGCGCCGAGATAGGCGTCGACTTCGGCTTTCTCCTTGCGGTCCGCCAGATGCTTGACCGAAAGAGCGATCTTGCGGTCGGCGGTGTCGACGTTGAGGACGACGGCCTCGAGCTCTTCACCGACCTTCGCGAAGGTCTTGGGAGAATCGATCTTTTCCTTGCTGATCTCGGAGACATGGATGAGCCCCTCGATCCCTTCCTCGATCTCGAGGAAGATGCCGAAATCGGTGACCGAGGTGACCTGTCCCTTCAGGATCGTTCCGGGAGCATAACGCTCCGGGATCGAGTGCCAGGGATCTTCCTGAAGCTGCTTGATCCCAAGGGAAAAGCGCTCGTTCTCGCGATCGATGTTGAGAACGACGGCCTTGACGATGTCACCCTTCTTGTAGAGTTCGGAGGGGTGCTTTACACGCTTGGTCCAGGAGAGATCGGAGATGTGGACGAGCCCGTCGATCCCTTCATCGACGCCGACGAAAATTCCGAAATCCGTGATGTTCTTAACCTGCCCCTCGATGATCGTTCCGATGGGGAACTTCTCGCCGATGATATCCCAGGGATTCGATTCGGCCTGTTTGAGGCCGAGGGAGATGCGGCGGTTGGGGATATCGAGAGCCAGCACGACAGACTCGACTTCGTCGCCGATGTTCAGAATCTTGTTCGGATGCTTGATGCGCTTGGTCCAGCTCATCTCCGAAACGTGAATGAGGCCTTCGACCCCTTCTTCAAGCTCGATGAATGCGCCGTAATCGGTCAGGCTCACAACCTTGCCGCTGACGCGGGCGCCGACGGGATGCTTGGCTTCGACATCGGTCCAGGGATCGGGAGCAACCTGCTTGAGCCCGAGGGAGACGCGCTCTTTGTCACGGTCGAACTTGAGGACCTTGACATTGATCTTATCGCCTACAGCCAGGATGTCGGAGGGGTGATTGACCCGGCCCCAGGACATGTCGGTGATGTGCAGCAGCCCGTCGATGCCGCCCAGATCAATGAAGCAGCCGTAATCGGTGAGGTTCTTGACGACACCTTCCACGACCTGCCCCTCTTCGAGAGTCTTGAGGGTTTCGGTGCGCAGGCTTTCGCGCTGCTCTTCCAGCAGAACCCGGCGAGAGAGAACAATGTTGCCGCGGCGCTTGTTGAGTTTGATGATCTTGAACTCGAACGTATCGCCAAGCAACTTGTCGAGGTTGCGCACCGGCCGCAGATCGACCTGAGAACCGGGCAGGAATGCGCTCACGCCGATATCGACGGAGAGACCGCCCTTGATACGGCTGACGATGCGTCCTTCGACGACGGCCCCTTCCTCGAGGGCGTTCCAGACCTTCTGGCGGTCAGCCTTCTCCTTGGAAAGGCCGATGAGGCCGTTCTCGTTTTCGCGGTGTTCAAAAAGGACGTCGATCCGGTCGCCGACCTTCACATTGGCCTTCCCGCTTTCGTCGGCAAATTCGTGCAGAGGGATGAGTCCCTCGGACTTGTAGCCGACGTCTACGATGACGGAATCCGGGTTGACCTGAACGATGGTGCCTTCGACGACGTCGCCGACGTTCAGTTCCTTGATGCTGCTTTCGAAGAGTTCGCTGAAGCTCTGTTCGTCGCCGAATTCGCCATCCATCTCGAAGTCGGGCTCGTGGTTGGTCTTGTCGTTTACCATTAAGATGTTACCCCCTAGCGGTATTTCCTGTCGTATCGACAGACTGGCGCATGGCCATGAAAAAGAACGATAACACAATGATTTTGAAACTGCAAACCTTATTTCCCGAGGGTGGCGACCTTCTCCAGCACCTCTTCGATGATCCATTTCGGAGTCGATGCCCCGGCCGTGACTCCCACCGTCCCGATCCCTTCGAACCAGACGGGATCGATCTGGTCGGCGGTCTCCACATGGTGGGTTCGGGGCTGGATCTCAGCGCAGATCTGGGCAAGGCGGGTAGTGTTCGCGCTATTGTATCCGCCGATGACCAGAATGAGATCGGCCTGCCGGGAGATGATCCGCGCTTCGTTCTGACGCTCGGAGGTGGCATTGCAGATGGTGTTGAAGACTCTCATCTCCTTGCACTTTTCAAGACAGGCGCCGACCACCTCGCGCAGATTCTCCTGGGACTGCGTCGTCTGGGCGATGAGCCCCATGCGCCCACGGAAAGGGAGCTTCGCCGCCTCGTCGCGGTCGGCCACCACAAAGACCTCGCCTTCGGCGGCGAAGGAGACGATTCCCCGCACCTCAGGGTGCTCGGCTTCACCGACGACCACGACGACGTAACCTTCGTCGCGAAGCAAAGCGGCGTAATCCTGGGCCTTCTGCACAAAAGGACAGGTGGCGTCGACGATTTCGATCCGGCGCTTTCTGATCGCATCGAGTTCGTCGGCGGCGATGCCGTGGGAGCGGATGATGACGGCTCCACCCGGAATGTCCTCGACGCGGTCAACCACCTCGACCCCTTTTTCGGTCAGCGCGGCGACCACCTGGGGGGAGTGGATGATGGGCCCCAGAGAGCAGATCTGGTCATGGGTTTCGGCAGCATCGAAGGCGACGCCGGTCGCCCGCTTGACGCCGAAGCAGAAACCGGCGCTTTTGGCTAGGATGATGTTCATATCTTCTCAGGCTCTTGGCTCTAGGATCTTGGCTCTAGGCTCCTGGTTTTAACTAGCGCCCGGCGCGTAGCGCCACGCGCCTGCTTTCTACGATTTCGAGCATCTTCTCCAGAACCTCCTCGATATCGAGATTCGTGGAGTCGATGACGACGGCGTCGGGGGCCTGCAGCAGCGGTGCGTGCTCACGCGCCGTATCCGCGGCGTCGCGGGCTTCGACCTCGGCGATGGTCTGCTCGAGATCGACGTCCACCCCTTTGGCCTGCAGCTCCTCGAAACGTCGACGGCCGCGCTCCCTTGCCGAGGCCGAGAGGAAGAATTTGACTTCGGCATGAGGAAAGACGACGGTGCCGATGTCGCGTCCCTCCAGGACGACTCCCCCCTCCTCCCCCATGTCGCGCTGACGCCGCACAAGATCGCGGCGCACCGCGGCGACGGCGGAGATGCGGGAGGTCAGAAGACTGATCTCCGGAGTCCGGATAGCGGACGAGACGTCCTCGTCCTCGAGCAGGACGCGCTCCCCCTTTTCGCTGCGGACAAAGCCGATATGGAGACGGGCGCAGAGCCGTTCGAGCGCCTCTTCGTCGCCGGGATCGGTCCCGGTGCGAAGGGCCGCCAGCGCCACCGCACGGTACATCGCGCCGGTATCGATATTGATGTAGCCGAGAGTTGCGGCCAGACGCCTGCTCAAGGTGCTTTTTCCGGCTCCGGAGGGGCCGTCGATGGCGATGATCAGTTCTCTTGTCATTGGTCCTTCGTCATTTGCGTCGGCCTTCACCACGGACGCGAATGGTTGCTGCACCGCACCTAACGACCACCGGCGCTTTCCAGAAGACTCCAGAAACTCGGGAAGCTTGTGGCGGTGCAGCCGGTATCGGCAATGATGACGGGAGCGTCGGCCGCCAGAGCAGCGATGGCGGCGCTCATGGCAATGCGGTGGTCGCCGTGAGAGGAGGCTCGGCCGCCGGCGAGACGCCCCGTCCCCGAAACGATCATCCCGTCCTCCAGCGCCTCGACCTTCGCACCGAGACCCGTGAGTTCGGCGGTGATGGCGGCGATGCGGTCGGTTTCCTTGACCCGCAATTCGCGGGCATCGCGGATGACGGTCGTCCCCTCGGCGAAGGCGGCGGCTACGGCGACCACGGGGAACTCATCGATGGCGCGCGGCACGACCGCTCCGCCGATCTCGATTCCACGCAGGGCGCTGCTCTTCACCAGAATATCGGCCACAGGCTCTCCGGCGGCCTCGCGCTGATCGAGCAGTTCGATGGAGCCTCCCATCTCCTGCAGGATATCGATGATTCCGCTCCGGGTGGGATTCACTCCGACATTGCGCACCAGCAGTTCGGAACCGGGGACGATGAGCGCCGCCACCAGAAAGAAGGCCGCAGAGGAGATGTCTCCGGGGACATGGACCTCGCGCCCCTGAAGGCGCGGTCCCCCGAGGATGGAGACCCCCCCTTCGAAGGGACGCACGTCGGCGCCGAAATACGAGAGCATCCGCTCGCTGTGGTCGCGCGAGAGGTGCGGTTCGCGCACTGTCGTCTCTCCTTCGGCGCCGAGCCCCGCCAACAGGACGGCCGACTTGACCTGGGCGCTGGCGATGGGAGAGTCGTATGCGATCGGCTTGAGTTCACCACCCTGGATCGCCAGAGGGGCGAGGTCTCCCCCTCCCCTGCCCCAGATGCGGGCTCCCATGGTTGCAAGGGGGGCAACGACCCGCTTCATGGGGCGGCGGCGCAGGTACTGGTCGCCGGTGAGGACGGAGAAAAAGCTCTGCCCGGCAAGAAGTCCCGTCATGAGACGGATCGTCGTCCCGGAGTTGCCGCAGTCGATGACGTCGCCGGGCTCACGCAGTCCCCGAAGCCCCTTCCCTTCAATGCGCAGGACGCCCCCAGCTTCCTCTTCGATGGGGACCCCCATGCAACGGAAGGCATTGAGGGTGGCATGGTTGTCTTCGCCGTGGAGAAAGCCGTGCACCACCGTCGTCCCCTCGGCCAGTGAGCCGATCATGATGGAACGGTGGGAGATGGACTTGTCGCCTGGGATGACGATCTCCCCGCGCAGACCACGCGAGGGGTTGACAGTACGGGATTCCATAGGAACCTCTTGGTTCAAGATTTAAGGTGCAAGGAGAAAGGTTCAAGGGGCAAGGTGCAAGATTTACCTTGAACCTTTTACCTGGTTTAAAGAATCGCATCCCGGCTCTTTTTGGAGCACAGGAAGAAATCGTGGAGTTTGCGGCCGTCGCCGGAGCGCACGTCCTCCTTGAGCTCGGCAAAGAACTTCTCGAAGAGCTCCATCATTTCCAGCAGCGCTTCGCGGTTGCCCAGGGCAATGTCACGCCACATCGACGGATCGGAGGAGGCAATGCGGGTGAAATCGCGAAATCCCCCCGCCGAGTAATCGAGAATGTTCTCTTCATAGCGGTCATAGGAGCCGACGGCATTGACGAGAGAATACGCCACCATGTGTGGAAGGTGACTGATCGCAGCCAGGATGCGATCGTGTTTTTCGATGTCCATGAGGACGACCTCGCTCCCGGCGACCTGCCACATGCGGCGCACAAGTTCCAGGGCTGCAGGATCGGTCTCGTCGGTCGGGGTCAGAATACAGCGGCGCCCCTGGTAGAGGGAGGCGAAAGCCGCCTCGGCCCCGCTCTTCTCCGTCCCGGCGATGGGGTGTCCCGGGACGAAATGAACGTGCGCCGGGAGGTGCGGTTCGACGGCGTGCACCACTTCCGCCTTGACGCTACCCCCGTCCGTGAGGATCGCTCCGGACTTGAGATGAGGCGCGAGCCCTGCCGCGACCTCGCCCAGGGAAAGGACGGGGGTCGCGAGAAAAACGACATCGGAGTTCGACGCAGCGCCAAGTTCGGTGGAGATCGTATCGACTATGCCGAGTTCGAGAGCCGTCTCGAGGTTGGCCCGGCCGCGGCCGATCCCGACCACCCTCCCCACGGCGCCTACCGCCTTGAGAGCCAAAGCCAGGGAGCCGCCGATGAGCCCGACGCCGACCACCGCAAGTTCAGGGATATAGAATTTGTTTACCGCCGCCATCCGACTCCCTCGTGTCTTCAAGGTTTTACAATTCAAAATTCAGAATTCAAAATTGCTCTTCTATCTCGCTCTCGGATAGGAGCCGAGAACCTTCAGGAACTGGCAGTGCGCCTTGAGATCTTCCACGGCTGCACGGACCCCCTCCTCCTCGATATGTCCGTCGATGTCGAGAAAAAAGATGTACTCCCATGCCTTGGACTTCATCGGCCGACTCTCGATCTTGGAGAGATTGATCCCCCGGGAGCTGAAGGGTTCGAGCATGCGGTAGAGAATACCGGGCTGGTCCTTGACGCTGAACATCAGGGAGGTCTTGTCCCGGCCGCTGCGATCGGGGGTGCGCCGGCCTATGACGAGAAAGCGGGTGAAATTGTTGGGGTTGTCCTCGATCTTCTTCTTCACCACTTCGAGGCCGTAAAGAGTGGCGGCCATCTCGCTGGCGATGGCGGCGGCCGTCTCGTCTTCGGCCACCATCTGGGCGGCAAGGGCAGTGCTCGCCACGTCGACCAGGGGAACGTCTTCCAAATTCTCCTCGAGCCAGCGGCGGCACTGGGCGAGGGCCTGGGGATGTGAGACGACCTTGCGCACATCCTCGATCTTTCCGGTGCGCGAAAGCAGGTCGTGGGAGATCTCGAGAAGGATCTCGGCGTTGATCTGCAGATCGGACGCCATGAACATGTCGAGGGTATTGGAGACGATCCCCTCGTTGGAGTTTTCTACCGGAACGACGCCGTAATGGGCGCGTCCGCGCTGCACCTCCTCGAAGACGGCCGAAATGCTGCGCTGCGGAACGAGTTGCGCCGAAAACCCGAACTGCTGCATGGCGGCCACATGGGTAAAGGTCGCCAGCGGTCCAAGAAAGGCAACCTTCATCGGCTGCTCGAGGGAGAGGGAGGCCGAGATGATCTCGCGGAAGACCTTTCGGATCGCCTCGGTCGGAAACGGTCCCCGGTTGCGCTCGCAGAGGCGCTCGTAGATCGCCCGCTCGCGGCTTGGGACGTAGAACTCGCGGTCTTCCCCGGCCTTGGCGTGCCCGACCTCCACGACGACTTCGGCCCGGCGGTTGAGCAGTTCGAGTATCTCATCGTCGATGGCATCGATCCGCGCGCGCAGATCCTTCAGGTCTGATTTTCCCATGCGCCCCATCCTTTTGCATCCTTTAATCGGAGGGGCAATGTAGCCCATTCAGGGGGAAAAAGCAAGGCTGCCTATATCTCTTGACCACCCCCGTGCCCCGCGGCTACACTGCCGGGGTTTTTCGATTCTCACCGATTTCAGGAGGTATCCTTCATGGCCATAGCCGCCAAAGTCAAAGAGTGCATCGAGCGCTCGTCGTGGATCCGCAAAATGTTCGAGGAGGGCGCCCGGCTGCGCCGTATTCACGGCGATGCGAATGTTTTTGATTTCACCCTCGGCAATCCCTCGATGGAGCCGCCTGAGGCCTTCCGTCAGGCGCTGCGAGAGATCGCACTGAATCCCTTGCCGGGGATGCATCGCTACATGAACAATGCCGGCTACGACGAGACACGGGCGGCGGTCGCCGAGGCGCTCTCGCATCACTCGGGGCTCGCCGTCGAGGGGCGCCACGTCGTCATGACCTGCGGCGCCGGCGGGGCTCTCAACGTCGTCCTCAAGACGATTCTCAATCCCGGGGACGAGGTCCTGATCCTGGCCCCTTATTTTGTCGAATACAAGTTCTACGTCGACAACCATGGCGGGACGACCCGGGAGGTGTGGACCGACAGAAAGACCTTTCAACTCGACATCCCCGCCATCGAAGAAGCCATCGGCCCTGCGACCCGTGCCCTGATCGTCAACTCCCCGAACAACCCGACGGGGGTCGTCTATCCCCGTGAGGACCTCGCAGCCCTCGGCGAAATGCTCTCCCGCAAGGAAAAAGAACTGGGACGGCAGATCACCGTCATCTCCGACGAGCCCTATGCCCGGCTCGCCTTTGACGGCGCCGAGGTTCCCGCCATATTCTCCTGCGTACGCAACAGTGTCGTCGTCACCTCCCACTCCAAGGACCTTGGCCTGCCGGGCGAGAGGATCGGCTATCTGGCGACCAATCCCCGGATGGACGATGTCGATCTCTTCATCGAAGGGGCGGTCTTCTGCAATCGCGTCCTCGGCTTCGTCAACGCCCCCGCTCTCATGCAGCGCCTGGTGGCCGGACTTCAGCACGCCAGCGTCGATATCGCCGCCTACCAGCGCAAGCGCGACCTGCTCTACGATCACCTGAGCGCTCTGGGCTTCGAGATGGTCAAGCCCGGAGGTGGGTTCTACCTCTTTCCCCGCTCCCCCCTGCCGGACGACGTCGATTTCGTCCGCAAGGCGCAGCAGCATAACATCCTGCTCGTCCCGGGATCGGGGTTCGGCGCTCCGGGATACTTCCGCATCGCCTACTGCGTCGAAGATGGCGTCATCCGACGCTCCTTCCAGGCATGGGAGGCGCTGGCGGCCGATCTGGGGATGGGCCGGAGCTGAGAAGATCAAAACCGGCCTCACGCGACGCCGCAACGACGCGACGCAAAAAGCTGAAACCTAAAAAACCCAGGAAAAATAAAGATCCTGACGAGCATTTCGTCGCGTCGTTGCGTCGTCGCGTGAGAAGCCTTCAGGTTTTCAAAACTATCCCGAACAGAAAAGGCGCATTGGAATCGGGTCTCCCCTTCCTTCGCGCCTTTTCTTTTCCTGAACGCGGCCCTTCGGCCTCTGACCTGCCTACGGAACCGAAGGCCGCCAGTCGCGGATGCGCAACTGGATCTCGCTTCGCCCCTGCCACTCGTTGAAGCCGGGGGTGAAGAGGAGATCGACCTCTCCGCAGAGCTCTTCCTGCCGGGGGGCCATGCCGAAGGCGATGCACTGGAAGGTGTATCCCCCCTGGCGGGCAACGAACCGCAGGTGCTTTTCCCCCACGGTGCGCATCTGAGAGATGCGCAGTCCCGTCGCGACAAAGGACGGCTCCGGGTTCCCCGCCCCGAAGGGGGCAAGGGCTACGAAGTCGCCGAGCGCCTCTGCGGTGATCTCCTCGAGCAGAACCTCGCCGTCATGGGAAAGCATGGGGATGAGATCGTCCGGCGCCAGGGTGTCGCGGGCGACCTCTTCGATGGCCGCGGAAAAGGCCGCGACCGCGCCGGCGTCGATACTAAGCCCCGCCGCATACTCGTGCCCGCCGAATCCCTCGAGGGTGTCGCGGCAGGCTTGAAGAGCCCGATAGAGGTGGAATCCCCTGATCGACCGTGCCGACCCTTTCCCCTTGCCGTTCTCGAGCGCGATGAGGACGACGGGACGGTGGAAGCGCTCGACGAGACGGCTCGCCACGATGCCGATGACGCCGGGGTGCCAGCGCTCGTCGGCGAGCACGATGGCATGCGCACTTCCCTCTCCCCCCTCCAGACGCTCCAGCGCCTGCCGCAGAGTCTCTTCTTCGATCTTCTGCCGCTCACGGTTGAATCCGTCGAGAAGCCCTGCGATCTCGGCGGCGCGCTCTGGGGAGCCCTCCAGCAGGAGTTCGACCCCGAGCGCCGCATCCTCCAGGCGCCCTGCGGCATTGAGACGGGGAGCGAGGCGAAAGCCGACGGCGCCGCACGTCACCTCTTTCACGGCGGCAACCTCCCTCAAGGCCCTTACTCCCGGACGTTCGCATTGCGAAAGCAGGGTCAAACCATAGCGGGTCAGTATCCGGTTGACCCCCTGGAGCGGAACGATGTCGGCGATGGTGCCGAGAGCGACGAGATCGAGACTTCGGCGCAGATCGGGCTCGGCGCCTTCGGAAAAGAATCCTCTTTCCCGAAGCACTTTGCGCAAGGCGACGAGGAGAAAGAACGCAACGCCGACTCCGGCGAGGGAGCGAAAGGGAAAGAGGCTGTCGCTGCGACTGGGGGCGACAACGGCCAGAGCGGCGGGGAGTATTTCAGGGGGTTGATGGTGATCGGTGATGATCAGGTCGAGCCCGAATTCATTGGCGAGACGGGCCTCCTCGAGCGCGCAGATGCCGCAGTCGACCGAAACGACGAGCCGGGCGCCGTCTTGGGCGGCCTGGCGCAGGGCGGCGGCGGACAGACCGTATCCGTCCTTGAGGCGAAGGGGGATGTGATAGCCGACCGAGCCGCCGAGCGCGCGAAGGTTTTCGACGAGCAGGGCGGTCCCGGTGATGCCGTCGACGTCGTAATCGCCGTGGACGACGACATGCTCTCCCCTCTGCACGGCATCGGCAAGGCGGACGGCGGCCCTTTCCATGTCGGGCAGGAGAAAGGGGTCGGGGAGAGAGCCGAGTCGGCTCTGCAGAAAAAGGCTGCCGTCGGTGACGGTGGAGATTCCGCGCAGAAAAAGGGCGCGGGCGGCCAGAGGGGAAATGCCGAGGGCGTCGCTCAGGGTCTTCAGGGAAAAAGGATCAGGTTCCGCCCCTCGCCAGCTCCAGCGACGAAGGGTGACCGCGCTCAATCCCGGACTTCACTCCGGAGCGTGTCACTGCTCCGGAGTGAAGCGTCGAGAAAAACTGCGACGAACATTACTGCGGAGTCCGGGAACGCAGGAATTCGAGCTCGGGGCGAAGCCTCTCGGCCCCGGGCGAGTCGGGCCACTGCCGGACGTATTTGGACCACACGTCGTGTGCGCGGGGGAAATCGTTCAGATCGTAGCGGTAGACCACCCCCATATTGAAGAGGCTCTGGTGGTGGTTCGGATCGATCTCCTGGGCTTCGTAGAAGTTATCGAGCGCCCTGTCGTACCAGCCGAGCTCACGGAACATTGTCCCCTGATCGGTCAGAACATTGGGGTCTCGTCGGTTGATTTCGAGGGCCTTTTCATAGGCTTCGATCGCCTTGATCGGCTCTCGCGATCCGAAATGAAGATTTCCGAGCTGCACCCAGGCGTTGCGGTTGGAGGGATTTCTCGCGACCTCCTGCTCGTAGAATGCGATGTCGCGCTGGACATCGACCACGGCGGGAGCTCCAGCCGTCGGTGAAACCGAGCGGCTCCCCTTTTGGGTGATAATGATCCCCAGCAGCAGTCCGACGATCAGGACGATAACGCCCAGGATGATGTTTTCTTTTTTCATCAACGTCCCCCTTCGGCAGCAGCGGTTTCGAGCTTGCCGGGCTTTCTCTTCTCATAGTGGATCACGAAGGCGCTGGCGATGAAAATGGTCGAGTACGTTCCGGCAATGACCCCGATCAGGAGCGCAATGGCGAAATTGTGTATGACCCCCCCCCCGAAGATGAAGAGCGAGATGAGGACCATCAGAGTCGTTCCCGAAGTGAGAATGGTGCGCGAAAGCGTCTCATTGATGCTCAGATTCACCACGGACGCGAACCCTTCTCGGGCATGTTTCCCCATATTCTCCCGGATGCGATCGAAAATGATGATGGTGTCGTTGAGCGAATATCCGATGATTGCCAGGAAGGCGGCAATGATCGGCAGGTCGATCTCGAGATTGAGCAGCGAAAATATTCCGAGAGTCAGGATGACGTCATGGGCGAGCGCCAGGATCGCACCGATGGCGAAGCGGAACTCGAAACGCCACGAGATGTAGATCAGGGTTCCGACCAGGGCGTAGGCGAGTGCCAGAATTCCCTTCGTCCGCAACTCGGCCCCAACCTGCGGACCAACCATCTCGACGCGGCGGATCTCGACGGTTCCGGCCCCGTAGGCGCTCTCGAGATCGACGAGAATCCGCTGGGAAAGACGCTCAAGCTCGGCGCTCGTCTCCTGTGCTCGGATCAGGAACTCCGTCGGATCGTCTCCGAACTGCTGGACCGTCACCGTGCCGAGATCGACGTTCCTGAGGGCATCGCGGATCTCCTGGGCGCCGGTTCGCTCGTCGAATCGGACCTGGACCAGGGTTCCGCCGGCGAAGTCGATCCCCAGCGCAGGCCCCCCCTTGGCCACCAGCGATGCGACGCCGATGAAGATCAGGACGAGTGAAAAGATAACGGCAAGGCGCATCTTGCCGACAAAATCGATTTTGATTCCGGGTCTGATGATTTCCATCGCCTAACCTCCCTTTAAATGCTGAGCCGCTTGGGATGGCGGCGTTCCAGGAAATAGTCGAAGACGACCCGAGATGCGAAAATGGCCGTAAACATGGATGAAACGATGCCTACCGAGAGAGTGACGGCAAATCCTCGAACGGGGCCTGTACCGAACTGGAAGAGGACCAGAGCGGCGATCAAGGTCGTGACGTTGGCGTCGACGATGCTTGAAAGGGCCTTGGCGTAACCGGCTTCGATGGCGGCACGCACCGTCTTTCCGAGGCGAAGCTCCTCGCGTATTCGCTCGAAGATCAGCACGTTCGCATCGATCGCCATACCCATGGTCAGGACGATGCCCGCAATACCCGGAAGGGTCAGCGTCGCTCCGAAAAGCGAGAGGATGGCGAGAATGAAGACGATGTTGAACGCCAGGGCCACCGTGGCGAGAACCCCCGACCAGCGGTAATAGAGCCACATCGCGGCAACGACGAGGATGCCGCCGAAGATGGCGGAAACAACGCCCTGCCGGATCGAGTCGCGGCCGAGGGAAGGACCGACGGTGCGGTCTTCGAGGATGTTGACCGGCGCCGGCAGCGCGCCGGCACGCAGCACGATCGCCAGGTCGGTGGCTTCCTGCTCTGTGAAGGAACCGCTGATCTGCGCCCTTCCGCCCGAGATTCGCTCGCGAATGACGGGTGCCGAATAGACGGTGTCGTCAAGGACGATGGCCAGGCGACGGCCGACGTTGGCGGCCGTGATCTGATCGAAGCGTCTCGCCCCGACGGCGTTGAACTCCATGGAGACGTACGGCTCGTTGAAGCGGGTGTCGATGCCGATCCGCGCGTCGGAGAGAAGGTCGCCGGTCATGATCGTCTGCTGATGCACGACGACCGGCGTTTCCGTGACGATGCCTGTGCGCGTATCGACGCGACGCTCGTGGAGGAGCTGCGTCCCCGCCGGGACGACGCCCCGGAGGGCCTCCTGCGGAGAGACGTCCTCGGCGACAAACTTGAACTCGAGACGCGCCGTTCTTCCGATCAGAGCGATGGCGCGCTCGGGATCGGAGATGCCGGGAAGCTGAATAAGAATGCGGTCGTCGGCCTGACGCGCCAGGGTCGGCTCGCTGACCCCGAACTCGTCGACGCGGTTTCGCAGCGTCTCCAGGGCCTGACGAACGGCATAGTCCTTGATCTGTTCGACCTCGCGCTCCGAAAGCCGGTACTGCCGCTCGATGAACCCCGTCTGGGTCTGAGCGGCGACCGATTCGAGATTCGGGAAGATCTCCCTGACCATCGCATCGAGCTGAGAGGCCGACTGCTGATCATAGACGGTCACCGCGAGACGGTCGCCGGCGACGCGACTGACGCTGCGAAAGACGATGTCCCTCTCCCGTAAAAGGGTCTCCAGTTGATCGGCAAAACCGTCGACCCGACTCTCGACCGCCTTCTCCACCTCGACGCCGAGCACGAGATGCATGCCACCCTGAAGGTCGAGCCCGAGATGAACGGGATCGAAGGCGTTGGTCCACCAGCCAGGGAGGTGTTTGGAGAAGAAGGTGGGAGCCAGAGAGACGAGCGCCAGCAGAAGGAGGACGGCGACGAGCAGTCCCCGCAGCTTGATGCTCTTGGACATAGGTTGAATTCTCCTTTATAGGCGCGGGCCCCGCAGGGGGGCCCGCCTTGCGAACACACCGAGGTGGGCGTGAATCAGTATTCCGTTTTGGCGCTCACGATGGAGGCGCGGTTGATCTTGATCTTGACGCCGGTGGCGATCTCGAGAGTGACGACCGAATCCTGAACGGCCACGACCTTTCCGTGGATACCACCGGCGGTCACGACATTATCGCCCACCTTCAGTGCTTCGATCAACTCCCGGTGTTGTTTTGCTCTCTTCTGCTGGGGACGGATCAGCAGAAAATAGAAGATGGCGAACATGATGACCAGCATGATGATCCCTTCGTAGCCGGATCGACCCTGCTGGGCGCCATTTGCTGCCATTGCAAACGCTTCTGAAACCATAGGACGGACCTCCTTCAGGAAATTGGGTGAAAGTTCTCTTACCTGTTAAATAACAAAAAGGGGGCAAGTCCAGAGACTGTCCTCCCCCCGGGGTCTACTGCAAGCCTCGCCGCTGGTGGAAATCGCGACGGAACTCCTCGAATCGATCGCCTTCGACGGCTCTGCGGGCATCTGCCATCAACTCCAGGTAGTAATGGAGGTTGTGGTGAGTATTGAGCATGGAGGCCAGGATCTCGTTGCACTGGTACAGATGCCTCAGGTAGGCGCGGCTGTAGTTGCGGCAGACATAGCAGCCGCAATCGGCATCAACAGGAGCCTCGTCATCCTGAAAGCGGGCCTGCTTGATGCTGATCTTTCCGAAAGTCGTGAACAGCACGCCGTTGCGGGCATTGCGCGTCGGCATGACGCAGTCGAACATGTCGACCCCGCGAGCGATCCCCTCGACCAGGTTCTCGGGAGTCCCCACCCCCATGACATAGCGAGGCCGATCTTGGGGGAGATGGGGAAGCGTACACTCCATCATCTCGTACATCAGGGCAGCCTCTTCCCCGACGGAAAGGCCGCCGACGGCATATCCGTCGAAGCCGATGGAGATCAGTTCCTGCGCACTCTCCCGACGCAGATCGGGGTGCATCCCTCCCTGCACGATGCCGAACAGAGCAGCCCCGTCATCGGCGCGCCTGGCCTCCTTGCATCGAATCGCCCAACGACCTGAGCGTTTCGTCGAATCGGCGACGTACGCGCGGGCAGAGGGATAGGGAATGCACTCGTCGAAAGCCATGATGATATCGGCCCCGAGCGTCTCCTGAATCCGCACGGAGAGCTCGGGAGTAAGGGCGTGCCTCGAGCCGTCGAGGTGCGACTGGAAAACGACCCCCTCCTCGTCTATCTTGCGCAGGTCACCGAGACTGAAGACCTGGAACCCCCCGCTGTCGGTGAGAATCGGCCCCTGCCAGTTCATGAATTTGTGCAAGCCGCCGAGACGCCCGATCCGCTCGTGCCCGGGACGAAGAAACAAATGATAGGTGTTCCCCAAAATGATCTGGGCTCCGATCTCCCTAAGGCTCTCGGGGAGCATCGCCTTGACCGTCCCCTGCGTGCCGACGGGCATGAAGACGGGCGTCTCGATCGTTCCGCGGCGGGTATGTATCCGTCCGCGGCGTGCCGCGGTGCGGCTGTCCGTTTTTAAAAGATCAAAGGAAAAAGGCGTCATCAAAGAATCAGCATGCAGTCGCCGTAACTGAAGAAGCGAAAACGCTCCTCGACAGCCCGGCGGTAGCCCTCGAGAACGAAATCGCGCCCGGCAAAGGCCGAAACGAGCATCAGCAGGGTCGAGCGCGACAGGTGAAAATTGGTGATCAGCGCATCGACCACCCGGAACCGGAAACCCGGATAGATGAAGAGGTCGGTCGACCCTTCGCCGGCCAGGAGACGCCCGGAGTCGTCGAGGGCGAATTCGAGAGTGCGCGTCGTCGTCGTCCCCAGGGCGAAGACCCGGCGACCCTCGGACTTTGCCCGGTTCACCGCCTCTGCCGTGCTTTCGGGGATGTAATAGGTCTCACTGTGCATCCGGTGCTCGCGCAGATCATCGGTGCGCACCGGAAGAAAGGTGCCGAGACCGACGTGCAGCGTGAGCGGAAGAATCGCGACCCCTTTTTGCCGCAGTGCTGAAAGAATCTCCGGCGTGAAGTGAAGACCGGCCGTGGGGGCCGCCACCGCTCCGGGGGTGCTGGCGAAAACGGTCTGATATCTCTCCCGGTCGGCCGGATCGGGCTCCCTGCGAATGTAGGGGGGAAGAGGAATGCGCCCCACTCTCTCGAGCGTCTCCTGGAAATTCCCCGGGCACTCGAAACGCAGATGCCGGTACGGCGGTTCGGCTTCGGGCAGGACCGTGGCGACGATCCCGCCCTCGAGCAGCACCCGGGCCCCCGTTCGCAGAGGCTTGGAGCAGCGGGTCAGACAGATCCACTCTTCCGCATCGCCCGCATTGCGGCGAACAAGAAAAACCTCGACCCGCCCTCCCGAATCCTTCCGACCGAGCAGACGGGCGGGAATGACACGCGTGTCGTTGAGCACCAGCACGTCGCCGGGAACGAAGTGCTCGACGATTTGCCTGAAGCTCCCGACATCGATCGAGCGATCCACCCTGTCGAGCACCATGAGACGCGAAGCGTCCCGATCCACGCGGGGGTGCTGAGCGATCAGTTCCTCGGGAAGATCAAAGGTGTAATCGTCAGGGCTCGAGCGGTGCGCCTCGGAGGAATCCGTGCGAAAAACCGGGTCTAAATCAACCATAAAACGTCACGTAAAGTCAATTGATTTCGCTCTTTTGGAGGACGGGGAAGGGGCCGCTCATCCGAGTTTTACCGGGTGGCGACGTAGACGATCAGAAGACCGGCAAGCATCGAAACGAGACCAAGGGTGCGCAACTGGCCGTCCGGAAGGGCGAAGATGGAAATATACATCTTCTTCATTCCCCGGGGCGAGAGAAACCACGGAATCCCTTCAATGATGAGAACGGTCCCGAGGACCGCCAGGAAGAACTTCATCGATGATTACCTACGCTGCGAATCGACCGACTCCAAACGTACATAATAATTCCGCAAAAGAAGGGCTGTCAAGTCAATGACGGCGCGACGGGTTCGGCCCTGGGGGGGGGAGGAGTTCCCGCGCCGCCTCCTGTCTTGCGCACGATTTCAGCGCCTCCAGCACATCGCGACGGTGCTCGGGCAGGTGCCACAGAAGAAGGGCCTTCTGCAGGCGCTTCTCGCGCTCTGAACGGGGGACGTGGAGCGCTTCGCCGGTGAAGGGGTCGCGACCGGTGTGATAGATGCAGGTCGCCAGCGTCCCGGGCGTCGGGGTGAATTCCTGCACCTGCTCGACACGAAGATCATTGCGGCGCAGAAAAAGGGCGACCTCTACCATGTCCTCGAGGGTGCAGCCGGGGTGTGCGGAGATGAAGTAAGGGACGATTCCCTGCCTGCGGCCGAGACGGCGGCTTTCCGCGCGGAAGAGATGCAAAAACGCCTCGAAGGCCGCAGGACCCGGCTTTCGCATGACACGGGTCACCTTTTCGCTCACCGACTCGGGCGCCACTTTGAGCAGACCGCCGACATGATGGGCGAGCAGCGCCTCGAAATATTCCTGTTGATGCTCGAGAAGATCGTAGCGCACCCCGGAAGCGACGAAGACGTGGCGCACTCCGGGACTGCGCTTCAGGGCATTGAGAAGGCGCGCGGCGCGGCGCCCGGAGGTGGCCAGGTGTTTGCAGGGGGTGGGGTAAAGACACCCCGGACGACGGCAGCGCGCGCGGGCCTCGTCACTGGAGCACGACAGTCCGTACATGTTGGCCGTCGGCCCTCCGACATCGGAAATCGTTCCGCGGAATCGTGGATCCTGAACGAAGCTCTCCGCCTCGGCCAGAACCGATTCCTCGCTTCGCGACTGGATCGTCTTTCCCTGATGGTGGGTAATGGCGCAGAATGCGCAACCTCCGAAACACCCCCGGTGGGTCGTGATGGAGAAGCGCACCTGCTCCAGGGCAGGGATCGGCTCCGCGTAGGAAGGGTGGCTGCGACGGGTGAAAGGAAGAGCGTAAATCCGGTCGAGCTCTTCGGAACTGAGCGGAAGAGCGGGGGGGTGGACGACAACCCAGCGCCCTGCGTGCTCCTGTGCAAGGGTGCGCGCGCTGTGAGGATTGATTTCCTGTGAGGCGAGACGAAAAGCGAGGCCGTAGGCTCCCCGGTCCGAGGATACCTCGTCGAAGGAGGGAAGCTCAAGCGCCCCTTCGGGAAGGTGGGACGTCACACGGGCAGTTCCTGGCACTTCCGTCATGGCGGCAGGCGTCTCTCCGTCTGCGCAACGTCGGGCGATCTCCAGAAGGGGTCTCTCCCCCATCCCATAAATGAGAAGGTCGGCCTTGCTGTCGATGAGAACGCTGCGGCGCACCGCGTCGTCCCAGTAGTCATAGTGCGCCAGGCGGCGCAAACTCGCCTCGATGCCGCCGATCACGACGGGGAGTCCCTTGAAGGCCCCCTTCAGGGCGGCCGTGTAGGCGATAACGGCCCGATTGGGACGGGCGCCGGATTTCCCCCCCGGCGTATAGGCGTCGTTGCGCCGGATCTTGCGGGCGGCAGTGTAATGATTGACCATCGAGTCCATGGCCCCCGACGAAACGGCCGCAAAGAGCCTGGGGCGCCCCATCGCCTGGAACGCCTCGCGGTTTTTCCAGTCGGGCTGGGCCAGGATGCCGACGCGGTACCCCTCGGCCTCGAGAAGGCGTGCCAGCAAAGGGACTCCGAAGGCGGGATGGTCGATGTAGGCGTCTCCGGAGACGAAGAGAACATCGAGTTCGTCCCATCCGCGCTTTGCCATCTCGGCGCGGGACATGGGGAGACAGCAGGCGGAGGCGTCCCGATTCAGTTCAGGCGGTCTCGGCACAGATGGGCCACGGAGCGGTCATAGGTGCGCTCCCCCTCGGGAGTGAAGAAACATCCTGGAATCTCCCCTCGCTTGCGGTGGAAAATGACACATTTGCAGCAGTTGCCGCGCCTGTCGCAGGCGGTGTAGGTGCAGGTGCAGTGTTTCAGCGAAGAATCGGATGTGCAGTCCATGGCGAACCTCTCCTGAAGTGGTTCATGGAAAGACAGGCAGTGCGCCCAGCCCCGTGTGCTCGGGAAGACCGAGGATCACGTTCATGTTCTGGACGGCCTGCCCTGCGGCCCCCTTGACGAGGTTGTCGATAACCGAAACAACGATGACACGTCCGGTGCGCGAATCGGCGACGACGCCGAGGTCGCAGAAATTGCTGCCTCGCACGTAGGCGACATCGGGCAGACTCCCCTGCGGGTGAATCCGGACGAAATACTCACCACGGTAGTGCGTGCGGAAAAGATCAAGAAGATCCGACGTGGAGTGCTCCCGCCTGAGCGTAGCGTAGCAGGTCGAGAGAATCCCCCGGTTGACGGGGAGCAGATGCGGCGTGAAGTTGACGCGCACCTGGGAACCTGCCAGGTCGGTGAGGGTCTGCTCGATCTCAGGGGTGTGGCGATGACTGGCGACGCCGTAAGCCTTGAAGGCCTCGTTGACCTCGCAGAAAAGACTGCCGACCTTGGCTGCGCGCCCTGCCCCGCTCGTCCCGGACTTGCTGTCGATCACGAGGGTGGCGGGATCGATGAGCTCATTTGCCAGCAGGGGGGCGAGCGCCAGAGCGACGCTGGTCGGATAGCAGCCGGGGTTGGCGACGAGCCGTGCCTTTTTCACCGAATCGCGATAGATTTCGGGGAGGCCGTATACCGACTCGTTCAACAGTTCCGGACTGCCGTGCTCCGAATACCACGCGCGGTAGACCTCGGGATCGCGCAACCGGTAGTCGGCGGACAGGTCGATGACTCTGCAGCCGGCCTTTAGAAGATCGGGGACGACGCCCATGGCGGCCTGGTGCGGCAACGCGGTGAATGCTATGTCGGCGCGCTCGGCGATGGCGCCCGCGTCGGCTTCTTCGCAGATGAGGTCGATGCGATCGAGCAGGGATGGAAAAAGAGAGGCCATCGCCTGCCCCGCATTCTGGCGGGCGGTCAGGCAGGTAATCTCGGCCTCGGGATGAGCCGCAAGAAGCCGGACGAGTTCTACTCCGGTGTATCCGCTGGCTCCGACAACGGCAACCTTGACCATATACAACCTCCCTCAACGCGGAAAAGGGGAGCCTGGGGCTCCCCTTTTCAAGCGATGCAGATGCGAATCGCAGCCGATTAACGCTTGGAGAACTGGAAGCTCCGGCGGGCAGCGGCGCGGCCGTACTTCTTGCGCTCCTTGGCGCGGCTGTCGCGGGTGACGAAACCGGCTTTTTTCAGAGGTCCGCGCAGCTCGCCGTTGGCCTCCATGAGAGCCCGGGTGATGCCGTGCATGATCGCACCGGCCTGCCCGGAAGGGCCGCCGCCGCAGACGTTGACGTAAACGTCGAATTTGCCGAGGTTCTCGGTGAGAACGAGGGGCTGACGGACGATCATCTTGGACGTTTCGCGCCCGAAATAATCCTCGATCGACTTCTTGTTCACCATGATATTGCCGGAACCCGGCTTGAGCCATACACGGGCGACAGAGGTCTTTCTTCTGCCGGTTGCGTAGAATCTTTCTTCGGCCATCTGATGTCTCCTGATCGTATCTTAAAGGGCGAGTTCTTTGGGCATCTGGGCGGCGTGGGGATGCTCGGGACCGACATAGACCTTGAGCTTCTTGAACATCTGGCGCCCCAGCTTGTTCTTCGGAAGCATGCCCTTCACCGCTTTTTCGATCAGCATTTCGGGCTTGCGCGCAAGAAGTTTCTCGGCGCTGATGGAGCGAATGCCTCCGGGATAGCCGGTGTGACGATAATACATCTTGTCGGCCATCTTGTTGCCGGTCAGCTTGACCTTGTCGGCATTGAGGACGATGACGAAATCACCGGTATCGACGCTCGGAGTGTAGATGGCCTTGTGCTTGCCCCGAAGAATCCGGGCGATTTCAGCCGCGGCACGACCGAGAACCTTGCCCTCGAGATCGACAACATACCAGTTTTTCTTGATGTCTGACGGTTTTGCGACTTGCGTGCTCATGTAAACGTTTCCTCTCTATCATTAAACTGTGAAGTATCGGGGCTCACAGAAGGTGAGAAGTTATCGAAAGGGGGCGGCTTTGTCAAGCGTTTTTTACCCGCGACGCTCCAATATACAGGGGATCGGAGCGAAAGGCAAACTCTCTTCGTCTTGCGCCGCTTTCGAGAACGATTCGTCGTACCAGACGCCCATGAGACAGAGCCCCTGCGGGGGAGCGGTGCGGCCCGCCGCCTCCCGGGTTCCATCCTGCAGAAGCCGGACGATGTCGTCCGGGGGGCGCGCGCCGAGACCGATCTCCACGACGGTGCCGACCATGATGCGCACCATGTGGCGCAGGAACCCCCCGCCGCGAACGTCGAAACAGAGAAGATCCCCCTGACGCGAAATGTCGAAGGAAAAAACCTCCCTCTCGGTCGTGCGCGCGCTGCATCCCGTCCCCCGAAAGGCTGCGAAGTCGTGATGACCGACGAAAAGGGCCGCCGCTTCCCGCATCGCCTCCAGATCGAGCGGTTTGCGGATGTGCCAGGAGAAGCGCGCGTTCAGCGGAGCGCGAACCGGACCCTGCTGGACGAGGTAGCGGTACCACTTGCCCCGGGCGCTGAAGCGCGCATGGAAACCCGCAGGGACCTCGCAGGCCTCGAGAACGGCGACATCGCCGGGAAGGTGGCGGTTCACCCCGAAACGGAACGCCTCCACAGGGAGCCGGCGCTCCGTGAAAAAATGAGCGTTCATTGCGCGCGCGTGCACTCCGGCGTCGGTCCTTCCGGATGAATGGAGGCGCACCTCTTCCCCAAGGACCCTGGCGAGAGCGGTTTCGACCACCTCCTGTATGCTGACCCCGTTGGCCTGACGCTGCCAGCCGGCATAGGCGGTTCCTTCATATTCGAGAATAAGACGGATCAGAGGCATGTCAGGGCAGCAGGATGAGGATGAAGACAAGGGGACCGACCGCCGCCACGAAGAGGACGCCGGCGGTGCGAAGGGGGGGCAGAACGACATCCTCCCCCGGAATTCTTTCCCCCCGCGCGCAGGCGTGTGCGAGCTCATCTGCACGCTCGACGAGGCGCAGGATCAGTGGGGGAAGCGCCTCGATGAAGGTGCGGATCCGCTTCCTTATCGAGCGCGCCTGGGCGACACCGTGCGAGGCTGCCGGAACCGTAGAGGCCGCCTCCTCGCGAAGAATCGGAATGAAGTGCAGGATCAGCAGCACAAGGCGCCCTCCCTCCTCCACCGGGATTCGCAGGCGCGCCAGCGGAGAGCACAGGCGCGAGAAGGCCGCCGCGATCTCTTCAGCCCTCGTCGTAAAGGTCAGAACGGACGAGAAGAAGACGGCGAGCCCCATCTGGGTGCAGACAATGACCCCCCGCAGGAGTCCGTCATAGGAGAGCCACTCAATCCCCCAGAGTGTGCGCCCGGGAGAAAAGAGAAGATGCAGCAAGATGGAGAAGAGAAAGAGCCAGCGAAGGGCCCGAATTCCCCGCCACCATCTACCCGGAGCCACCCCTGAGAGCGCAGCGAGCAGCAGGGCGATCGATCCGAGAAGAAATAGCCGCAGCAGATGGGCGCCGGAGAAGACGGCGACGATCAGCAATAGAGCACCGGCGAGCTTCAGCCGGGGATCGAGCCGATGCAGAGGTGAATCCGCCTGCACATACTGTCCCGGAACCAGATCGTTGAATGCGGACATGGCCTCGTTCTACAGATACTTCTGCGCCAGGATGCCGGCGATCTGGACCGCATTGGTGGCAGCCCCCTTGCGCAGGTTGTCGGCGCAGATCCAAAGGTTGAGACCGTTTCTGACGCTTTGGTCCTCGCGGATGCGGCCGACGAAGACCAGATCCTGTCCCGCGGCGTCGATGGGCATGGGGTAGGCAAGGCCCTGCGGATCATCCAGAAGCTCAATGCCGGGGGCGGCGCCGAGGATCTCGCGCGCACGAGCGGCGCTGATCTTCTCTTCGGTCTCGATGTTGACCGATTCGCTGTGCCCGTAGAAGACCGGAACACGAACGGCGGTGGCCGTAATGCCGATTGTCTCGTCTCCGAGAATCTTTCGGGTCTCGTTCACCATCTTCATCTCTTCCTTCGTATAGCCGCTCTCCAGGAAGGAGTCGATGTGAGGCAGACAGTTGAAGGCGATCTGGTGCGGATAGACCTTTGCGGCGCAGGGGCGGCCGTTGAGGAGTTCGCCCGTCTGCACGCGCAGTTCGTCGATCGCCTTCTGTCCCGTGCCGGAGACCGACTGGTAGGTCGAGACGACGATCCGCCGGATCCTGCCGGCATCGTGCAGGGGCTTGAGCGCCGTGACCATCTGGATCGTCGAGCAGTTCGGATTGGCGATGATCCCTTTTTTCCCGTAGCCCGCGATCGTCTCGGGGTTGACCTCCGGGACGACCAGAGGGACATCGACATCCATGCGCCAGGCGCTCGAGTTGTCGATGCAGACCGCACCCGCCCTGGTTGCAACTGGGCAGAATTCGCGGCTCCGGTCGCCCCCCGCACTGAAAAGGGCGATGTCGATCCCCTCAAAAGAATCGGCGGTGAGCTTCTCCACCAGGAGTTGCTCCCCGCGGAATTCAAGAAAGTTCCCCTCGGAGCGTTCGGATGCGAGAAGGCGCAGAGTCCCCACCGGAAAATCTCGCTCCTCGAGCACCCGCAGCATTTCGTTGCCGACAGCGCCGGTGGCTCCGACGACGGCGACATTCCACAATTTTCCCATGATCGGACCTGTCCTAAAGGTAAGGGGGCGATTCGAGAATCGCCCCCACGCAAATCCATGGACACACGACGCGCGTGCCCTGCTTTTTACTTTCCTCCGATCACTTCTCCATCAGAATGCGCAGCATCCGGCGAAGAGGCTCGGCGGCGCCCCACAGAAGCTGATCTCCGCAGGTAAAGGCGGAGACGTACTCGGGGCCGAACTTCATCTTGCGCACCCGCCCCACCGGAATCGCCAGCGTCCCCGAAACGGCGGCCGGGGTAAGATGGGCCAGGGAATCGGCCTTTGTGTTAGGCACCAGGCGAACCCACGCGTTGTCCTCGGCGATGAGCCGCTCGACTTCGGTGATCGGCACATCCTTTTTCAGCTTGATGGTGATCGCCTGACTGTGGCAACGCATGGCGCCGACACGCACGCAGATGCCGTCCACCGGAATGACAGAGGTGGCGCCGAGGATCTTGTTCGTTTCGACAAGTCCCTTCCACTCCTCGCGGCTCTGTCCGTCTTCGACTTCACGATCGATCCACGGCAGAAGATTTCCCGCCAGGGGGAATCCGAACTCCTTCATCGGCAGGGCGCCGCCTCGCAGGGCTGCGGTCACGTCGCGGTCGATATCGAGGATCGCCGAAGCCGGATCGGCGAGCAGATCGGCCACCGAGCGATGCAGAACGCCCATCTGCTGCAGGAGTTCGCGCATGTTCGGCGCACCGGCGCCCGATGCAGCCTGATAGGTCATGGACGAGACCCACTCCACCAGCTCGGCGCGGAAGAGCCCCCCCAGGGCCATCAGCATGAGACTCACGGTGCAGTTACCGCCGATGAAGTCCTTCCCGCCCGCAGCAAGGGACTTGTCGATGACGCCGCGGTTGACAGGGTCGAGGATGATAACGGCGCCCGGCTCCATGCGCAGGGTGCTCGCCGCATCGATCCAGTACCCCTGCCAGCCGGCCTTTCGCAACTCGGGATGGATCGCCTTGGTATAGTCCCCACCCTGGCAGGTGAGGATCACGTCGAGCTTTTTGAGCTCGGCAATATCCGAGGCGTCTCTGAGGGTCCCGGCATTCATGGGAGCGGGCCCCCCGGCCTGGGAGGTCGAGAAGAAGACCGGCTCAATGCCTGCGAAATCGTTTTCCTCCTGCATGCGCTGCAGAAGAACCGAACCGACCATGCCGCGCCAACCGACGAGTCCGACTTTCATGGGGTCTTGTTTCCTTTAGTGGGGTTGTTTACTGGAGCGCCGCGAGGATGGCGTCGCCCATCTCCTTGGTATTGACGAGTTTCTCGCCGGCGCCTTTCTGGTGAATATCGCCGGTGCGGAACCCCTGCTCGAGGACCGCGGCGACAGCGTTGTCGATGGCGTCT
The DNA here is from genome assembly GCA_029289095.1 of Desulfuromonadales bacterium. GTDB lineage: Bacteria > Desulfobacterota > Desulfuromonadia > Desulfuromonadales > JACZKF01 > JARFUG01. The sequence goes on along the minus strand of JARFUG010000008.1, from coordinate 37,728 downwards.
GCCGCCTCGACCATGGCAAAGGAATAGCGCAGCATCATCGAGGCCGAAAGGATCTGCGCAATGGGATTGGCGATCCCCTTGCCGGCGATATCGGGGGCGCTGCCGCCGGACGGTTCGTACATCCCGAAGCTCCCCTCCGCCAGAGAGGCGCTGGGAAGCATGCCGAGAGACCCGGTGAGCATCGCCGCTTCATCGGAGAGGATGTCTCCGAACATGTTCTCGCACAGAATGACGTCGAACTGCTTGGGCCAGCGCACCAGTTGCATGGCGGCATTGTCGACATACATGTGGGTCAGTTCGACATCGGGGTACTCCTTGCCGATGCCGATGACGATCTCGCGCCACAGCACCGAGGTGGAAAGGACGTTGGCCTTGTCGATGGAGCAGACCTTTTTCCCCCGCTTGCGGGCGGCCTGGAAGGCGACGTGGGCGATGCGCTCGATCTCGGGAACGCTGTAGCGCATGGTGTCGACGCCGACACGCTCGCGCCCCTGCCCTTCGATCCCCTTGGGCTGGGAGAAATAGATCCCCCCTGTCAGCTCCCGGACCACCAGGACGTTGAACCCTCCTGCGATCACCTCTTCCTTCAGCGAGGAAGCGCCGGTCAGGGACGGAAAAATGATGGCGGGGCGCAAATTGGCATAAAGTCCGAAGATCTTGCGCAGGGGGAGCAGAGCTCCGCGCTCGGGCTGTTCGTCGGGCGGAAGGCTCTCCCACTTGGGACCGCCGACGGACCCGAAGAGGATGGCGTCCGAGTTGCGGCAGATCTGCACCGTCCTCTCAGGCAGGGCCTTTCCTTCATTGTCGATGCCCGCGCCCCCGACATTGGCGAAGGTGCGCTCGAAAGAAACGTCGAATTTCTTCTCCACCGCATCGAGGACCCTGAGGGCCTCGGCCATCACTTCCGGTCCGATGCCGTCTCCGGGCAGAACCGCGATCTTGAACTGCTGTGCCATGAGTGATCTCTCCTTTTATCGAAATACAAATCCGGCGCCGGAAACGGGCCGTCAAAACTCTTGCTTTTCTGAACGGTTGCCACTATAGGAAGGAGCGATGGCCGGTGTCAAATCCTTTTTCCGGCCGATCCGCGCCTCTCCCTTCGAGATGAGCCACTCATGGCACGGGACCTGTGCCGGATCTTACACATACTCGGCGGCGAAGTCAAACGCAGACCGGACTTAAGCGCCTCACACAAAAAAACGGGCCGAATCGGCCCGTTTTTTCTCAGATATCGTCGCAACTCAGTGCCACTCATGCCCCTCGCCTGTCACGCGCTGTTCGACCTGGCGTTTCGCGAGCTGTTTCATGCGCTCGAACGAATTGAACTCGGCCTCTGCATGGCTGAGGATGTCGAGCTGCTGCTGAACCGGCAGCCCACGAAAATACGTGAGAAGCTCCCTTTCTTCACGGCTGATCTCGTTACGCTGCTGCATGATTCCTCCTTGGGGCATTTGCAAAAAAATGACCTGCCCTTAATTTGGAGGAACTATAGCACAGGGTATAATTACTTTCAATTAATAAAAGATGGCTCAGTATCGCGCGTCTGCAAACTCGACCCAGCCTCCGGATTCGACCAGGGCTCTGTCGAAGGGGGAGATATCGAAAGGGTACGTCTCCACCTTATCCCCGCAACGGGCGGTGATGGCGCTGCCCGACAGATCAACCAGGATCTCCACCTCTCCCTGCCCGGCCATGGAGAAGAGGCGGTCGATCTGTTCTCGCGGCAGTTCGATGGCGAGCATCCCGCCGTTGAACATGTTCTGGCGGAAGATGCGTGCGTAGCTTTCAGCGATGATGGTGTGGATATCGTTGACCTCGAAGACCCAAGGGGCATGCTCGCGCGAGGAGCCGCACCCGAAGTTCTGACGCGAGACGACGACCCGCGCCTTCCTGAGCGCTTCACCCTTGGGATCGAATCCCTCGAGCTTGAGGTCTTCGAGACAGTGGGGCTTGAGCGCCTCCTTGGTCACCTCGGTGAGGTATTTGGCCGGAATGATTTCGTCGGTATTGATGTCGGAGCGGTCGAGAAAGAGCGCCGCGCCGCCGAAGGTCTTTTTCATGCGTGAAAATCTCCCTTTCAATATTTCCGTAGGGGCAGGCTCCTGTGCCTGCCCGGGCCTCTGCGTGCCGCCGGGATCTTGTGGCTTGCGCGCGATGGGCGCCCACCAGGGGTTCCCCTACAGGGTCCGCGCGTCGGTGATGACGCCTGTGATGGCGGTTGCGGCGGCGGTGGCGGGGCTCATCAGATGCACCATCCCCCCCTTGCCCATGCGACCGTTGAAATTGCGGTTGCTGGTCGAAGCGCACACCTCCCCTTCGGCCAGGACTCCATTGCTCATGCCGAGGCAGGCGCCGCAGGTGGGGTTCGTCACGCAGAATCCGGCATCCATGAAGATCTGCATGATCCCTTCGGCCATGGCGTCCGAAAAAATCTTGGGGGTGGCCGGAGAGACGATGCCGCGCACGTTGTCGGCAATCCGGCGCCCTTTGAGGATTTCGGCGGCGACCCGCAGATCCTCGAGGCGGCCGTTGGTGCAGGTGCCGATGTAGATCTGGTCGACGGGGGTTCTTTCGAAATCTCTGGCGGCCTTGACGCAATCGGGTTTATAGCCGAAGGTGACCTGGGGTTCGAGATTGGAGATGTCGAAGTCGAGGACTTTCTCATATTCGGCGTCCTCATCGGAGTGCCATTTGCGGAACTCCTCCAGAGCAGCCTCTCGGCTCGAATATTCCCCCTCGATAAAGGGCCAGAGATAGTCGACGGTCGTAGCGTCCGGGAGGCAGATGCCCGATGTGCCGCCGGCTTCGATGGCCATGTTGCACAGCGTCATACGCGAATCCATCGTCATCTCGTCGACGACCGTTCCGCGAAACTCGATGACCCGGTCGGTCGCCCCGTTGACGCCGATCTGCCCGATGACAAAGAGGATGACATCCTTGGCGTAGACGCCGGGCTGCAGCGTGCCCGTCAGATTGATGCGGATTGTCTTCGGCTCGCGAAAGGCGCACACCCCCTTGAGGATGCCGACCTCGAGGTCCGTCGTCCCCACCCCGGCGGCGAAGGCGCCGAAGGCGCCGTGCGTGCAGGTGTGGCTGTCCCCCATGATGACAGTGAAGCCGGGGCGGATATATCCCTTTTCGGGGAAGAGGGCGTGACAGACGCCGTTGCGTCCGACATCGAAGAAATCGGTGATATCGTGGCGACGCGCCCAGTCTCTCAGAATTTTTGCCTGAGTGGCCGTCTTGCTGTCTTTGGCTGGAGTGACGTGATCGATCACGGCCTTGATCTTGGTGGGGTCGAAGACCCGATCTTTCCCCCGCCAGACGAGGTCGGCGATGGCGACGGGGGTGGTGATCTCATGGCAGAGGACCCGGTCAATGTCGAGGACCTTGGCTCCTGGAAACGGTTCATCCCTGAGGTGAGCCGCAAAAATCTTCTCCGCGATATTCTTTCCCATGTTCTCTCCTTGACGCAGAATTAAAACCGGCGCCGGATTTTAGCGCATGACGGGGCGCATGGCAAGACTGCCGTGCGCCCCGATCCTGCCGTTTGCTTTACACGGTAAACTTTTTCTAGTTGTTCAGAAAAACCATTTCCAACAGGAATATTCAGGATACAGGATAAAAGATCCTCGGAATTCATGGTTTTTATCCTGAATATCCTGTCACCCTTGTAAAATGATTTTGTTTTTCGATTTATCAAAGATGAATCCGGGTGCGTTCCACCACCGAGGCCATCTTGTTCAGGGCGTTGATATACGCCTTTGCGCTGGCGACGATGATGTCCGAATCGGCGCCCTGGCCCAGCGCCTCCCGGCCGTTCTCGAGAAGCCGGACGGTACATTCCCCCTGCGCGTCCGTCCCCCCGGTGATGGCGCCGACGGAGAACTGGAGGAGCCTGGCCTGGCTTTTAGTGAGCTTCTTGATCGCCTTGAAGGTCGCATCGACGGGACCGTCCCCCATGGCCGCAATCTTCTTGATCTTTCCATCGACCTCGAGCTCGACGGTGGCGGTGGGGGTGGCGAACGATCCGGAAGAGACGTTCATCTGGCGCAGGGAAAAACGCTCGGGGACGCGAATGATCTCGTCGGCCACGATGGCATCGAGGTCCTCGTCGAAGATCTCCTTCTTCTGGTCGGCAAGAGCCTTGAAACGCACGAAGGCCCGTTCGATGTCTTCCTTGGAGAGATCGTAACCGAGCTCCTTCAGGCGGTCGACGAAGGCGTGGCGTCCCGAATGCTTGCCGAGAACGAGCTTGTTCTGGGTCAGGCCGATCGACTCGGGAGTCATGATCTCGTAGGTCGACTTCTCCATCAGCACGCCGTGCTGGTGGATTCCCGCCTCATGCGCGAAGGCGTTTGCGCCGACGATCGCCTTGTTGGGCTGCACCACGATTCCCGTAACGGTGGACAGCAGCTTGCTGGCGGCGTAGATGTGCTCTGTGACGATGCCGGTGCTGAAGCGCAGGATATCCTGGCGGGTGCGAAGCGCCATGACAACCTCTTCCAGCGAGCAGTTGCCGGCGCGCTCGCCGATGCCGTTGATGGTGCACTCGACCTGCTGGGCTCCGGCCTGAACGGCCGCCAGCGAATTGGCCACCGCCAGACCCAGATCATTGTGGCAGTGGACCGAGAGAACGGCCTTGTCGATGTTGGGAACATTCTGTTTCAGGTAACGGATGATCTCGGCGAATTCGGACGGGATGGCGTATCCGACGGTGTCTGGAATGTTCACCGTACGGGCCCCGGCATCGATGACCGCCTCGACCACGGTGGCCAGGAAAGGGAGTCGGGTCCGAACGGCGTCCTCGGCGGAGAACTCGATGTTCGGCGTGTAGCCGGCCGCCCTGCGCACTGCTTTCACGGCCGTCTCGATCACCTGCTCTTCACTCATCTTGAGCTTGTATTTCATGTGGATATCGCTGGTGGCGAGAAAGGTGTGGATACGCCCCCGCTCACCGGCGTACTGCAAGGCTTCCCACGCCCGGTCGATGTCCTTGTCATTGGCCCGGCACAACCCCGCGATCTGCGGCCCCCGGATCGTCTGGGCCACCTTCTTGACGGCTTCGAAATCGCCCTCCGAAGCGATGGGGAACCCCGCTTCGATGACATCGACGTTGAGTTTCTCGAGTTGATGGGCAATGCGCAGTTTTTCCTCGATATTCATGCTGGCGCCGGGGGACTGTTCGCCGTCGCGCAGCGTGGTGTCGAAAATGATGATCGATGTGTCCTTTGACATGGCTACCTCCTCTTCGGCCGCTGAGCGGTCCGTGCAATCAGGTGCGGATAAACAACTTCGGGATATCGACGAAGGTCTTCAAGGTCCGATTCCACGCAACCACCCCCTTTCTGTTTCGCGGCAAAAAAAAACCCCCGCCCCGTACAGGGGCGAGAGCTTGCGCTTCGCGGTACCACCCTGATTCGCCCGCCTTGGATGGCCGGGCCTTGTTTTTCCCTTTACGCAGGCTCACGGTGCAGGCTAGCGCCGAAGACGACGTTCACCCGGACAGCTCCGAGGCGAGTTCGGATCGTTCCTGTACCGGCTTGCAGCGACCGCCGGCTCTCTGGGACAGGAAGGAGACCCTACTACTCCTCTTCATCGCTTTTGCAGTTTCTCGATTAATTAACCAGAGCCTTTCGAAAAAGTCAAGATCCTTGATCCGATAGATGACGATATTTCAGGGCGCAGGGGCTCCCCGCCGTCTGATCCATCGCAAGGCCGACCCGAGGGGTGCGGACAGGACGTAGGCGGAGATAAAGATGAAGAGCATGATTTCGGGCTGTGCCACGATGACGATGAGGACGACGATGGCCAGGACGAGAAAGCCGAAGGGCTGGCGCTTCACCAGTTCCGGGTCCTTGAAGGCGTAATAGGGAAAATTGCTCACCATCAGAAGCGCCAGCACGTAGATCAGCAGGAGTATCGATACCTTCTGGACAGTCCCCGTATAGCCGAGATGATGGAGTAGAAGGACGCACCCGGCGACCATCGCTGCAGCTCCGGGGATTGGCAGACCGACGAATCGCTTCGACTCCACGGTCGAGCTCTGCACATTGAAGCGCGCCAAACGCAAGGCGCCGCACACCACATAGAGAAAGGCAGCTAGCCATCCGAGCTTGCCGAAGGGCTTCAGCGCCCAGGCGTACATGAGAAGACCCGGAGCCAGCCCGAAGGCGACGAGATCAGCCAGAGAATCGTATTCGACGCCGAAACGGCTGGTGGTGTTTGTGAGGCGGGCGACCTTGCCGTCCAGAGCATCGAAAACGGCGGAGATGAGGATGAACCACGCGGCCACGTGGAATTTGCCGTCCATTGTCGCCACAATGCCGTAGAAACCGGCAAAAAGGCCGCCGGTCGTAAAGAGATTGGGAAGGATGTAGACACCCTTTCGCAAACTCTCCCGGCGGCCTGATGGGCGACGATCTTCGGTCATTTAAGATATCCCAGGACGCTTTCTCCGGCAACGGTTCGTTCACCCAGGCGCACCGTCACTTCGGTCTCCGGCGGCAGATAGACGTCTACGCGGGAACCGAAACGGATGAGTCCGTAACGCTCCCCCCGAGCAAGCTGCTCCCCGATCACCGGGTAGCTCACGATACGTCGAGCGATGAGTCCTGCGATCTGGACGAAAAGAATGCGGTGGCCGCGCTCGGTCTCCAGCAGAATTCCGGCCTGCTCGTTGCTGAGGCTCGCTTTGTCGAGGGCCGCATTGAAAAACTCCCCCTTGTTGTAGAAAAGATCGATGACCTTTCCACTGAAGGGCGCCCTGTTGACGTGCACGTTGAAAACCGACATGAAGATGCTCACCTTGATCGCTTCGGTCTTCAGCGAGCGCTCTTCCTGGACCGCGCCGACAAAGACGATCTTTCCGTCGGCGGGAGCGATCACTGCATCGGGATCAAGGGGAGGATGACGCTCGGGATTACGGAAAAAGTAGACCGTAAAGAGGGTCAGCGCCAGGCTGATGACCGTCAGAAACGCCCATCCGAGCAGAGCGAAAACGAGGGTGATGAAGGCGAACAGTGCAATAAACGGATAGCCTTCTGCCGCAACGGGCTGGTTTTGTTGGCGCATGATCATCCCATCTGGTAGTAAAAAAAAACGCGGGACGTGGGCCGTTCCGGCATTCACGTCCCGCGTTCAAATCCGAAGATCAGGGAATCAGTTTCTTTCCTTGTCCACGATCTTGTTCTTGCCGATCCAGCTCATCATGTCGCGCAGGCGAGCGCCGACTTCTTCGATGGGGTGCTCGGCTCCTTTGCGGCGAAGGGCTGAGAGGACCGGCTTGTTCGCCTTGTTCTCCAGCATCCACTCCCGGGCGAATTCGCCGTCCTGAATCTGGCGAAGGATCTCCTTCATCGCCTTCTTGGTCTCTTCGGTGACGACGCGGGGGCCGCGGGTCAGATCGCCGTACTCGGCGGTATTGGAAATAGAATACCGCATATTTGCGATGCCGCCTTCGTACATGAGATCAACGATGAGCTTGAGCTCGTGGAGGCACTCGAAATAGGCCATCTCGGGGGAGTAGCCGGCTTCGACCAGAGTCTCGAATCCGGCCTGAACCAGGGCGCTGGCGCCGCCGCACAGAACCGCCTGCTCTCCGAAGAGATCGGTCTCGGTCTCTTCGCGGAAATTGGTCTCGATGATCCCGGCGCGGCCGCCGCCGTTGGCGCTCGCATAGGCCAGGGCGATCTCACGGGTGTCGCCCGAGGGATCCTGGTGGATGGCGATGAGGGAAGGAACACCTGCCCCGCGTGTGTACTCATGGCGCACCAGGTGCCCGGGCCCCTTGGGGGCCACCATCAGCACGTTGACGTCGGGCTTCGGAACGATCTGGCCGAAATGGATGTTGAAACCGTGGCTGAAAGCGAGATAGACCCCTTTCTTCATGAAAGGCTCGATCTCGTTGCGGTACATGTCGCCCTGCAGTTCGTCGGGGACGAGGATCATGATCACGTCGGCGATCTTCGCCGCCTCGGTGGTTTCGAGGACGGTCAGGCCGGCTTTCTCGGCTTTTTTCCAGGAAGCGCTATCGGAACGCAGACCGACGACGACGTCGATTCCGCTGTCTTTGAGATTGTTGGCGTGGGCATGCCCCTGACTGCCGTAGCCAATGATGGCCACTTTCTTTCCTTTGAGCACGTCGAGGTTGGCGTCCTTGTCGTAATAAACGTTCATCCCTTTTCGATCCTCCTTGTTTCGGGAATTTTCCCGGATATTGTGTCGGCGCGTCCGGCTCGACAGGCCCTTATAACACACCGTCGCTCCTCGCGTCACTTATTTTCGCCCACCTGGCGGGTGCGCATTCATCCGCAGAGAAGGCTCAGTCGGCGCTACGCCACCCCTTCGGTCCGCGCCCAAGCACGACGGGACCGGAGCGCACGATTTCCTTGAGCCCGGCGGGGCGCAGAAGTTCGACGATCGCATCGATTTTGGCCGGTGCGCCGGTCACCTCGATGGTATAGGAGCGGGGGGTGACGTCGACGACCTTGCCGCGGAAGATGTCGGTGATGCGCAGGACTTCGGCCCGGGTCCCCTCCTCGGCGGTGACCTTGATCAGGGCCAGTTCCCGCTCGACGAAGTCCTCTCCGGTGAAATCGATGACCTTGATGGTGTCGATAAGCTTGTTGAGCTGTTTGGTGATCTGCTCCAGGATCTGATCGTCGCCGGAGGTGACGATCGTCATCCGCGAGATGGAAGGATCGAGGGTCGGCGCAACCGACAGGCTTTCTATATTGAAACCGCGCCCCGAAAAAAGGCCGGACACCCGCGAGAGCACGCCGAACTCATTCTCCACCAGCACCGAAATCGTATGTTTCATCAGACACAACTCCTCATTCTATTCCAGGGCCTAGGATGCCAGGACCATTTCGTTCAGACCGGCGCCGGCGGGAACCATTGGCATGACGTTCTCTTCCCTGGAGATCTTGAACTCCATGATGACGGGACCGGGGGTTTCCATCGCCTTGCGGATGACCCCTTCGACTTCATCGGGCCTGGTGGCGCGGAGGCCGGTGGCGCCGTAGGCTTCAGCCAGCTTGATGAAATCGATGGGAAGCTCCATGCACGTCTGGCTGTAGCGCTTGTTGAAAAAGAGCTGTTGCCATTGCCGCACCATGCCGAGAAAGTTGTTGTTGAGGATGACGATCTTCACCGGAAGACGGTACTGGACGAGGGTCGCCAGTTCCTGGGAGTTCATCTGGAACGATCCGTCGCCCGAGACGTCGATGACTTGACGCTCGGGAAATGCCGCCTGCGCCCCGAGCGCGGAAGGGAGTCCGAACCCCATGGTGCCGAGCCCGCCGGAGGTGAGAAATGTACGAGGCTGCGTGAAATCGAAGAACTGGGCGGTCCACATCTGGTGCTGCCCCACTTCGGTCGTCACGATGGCGTCTTCGGAGGTGAGTTCGCGAAGCTTCTCGATGACGAACTGCGGCTTGATGACGGTCTCGGAGGGCTTGTACGTCATCGGATGCTGTTCTTTCCAGCCACTGATCTCTTCGCGCCAGGGGGAGGTTTCATCAATGAGTTTCTCGATCCCCTCGCCGTGCTCGGCGATTTTCTGGACCATCTTCTGCAGAACGTCTTTGAGATCGCCCACGATGGGAAGATCGACCCGGACGTTTTTCTTGATGGAGGTCGGGTCGATATCGACGTGAATGATCTTGGCGTGAGGGGCGAAAGTGGCGATCTTTCCGGTGACGCGATCATCGAAACGGGCGCCGATGGCGATGAGCAGGTCGGAGTTGGTCACCGCCATGTTGGCGTAGTAGGTGCCGTGCATCCCCAGCATTCCCAAGGAAAGGGGGTGACGCTTGGGAAAGGAGGACATCCCCATCAGCGTCGTGGTGACGGGCGCCTGGATGGCTTCGGCAAAGGTTCGCAGCTCCTGCGAGGCGTCCGAGAGGGTCGCCCCCCCGCCGACATAGATGACTGGCTTTCGCGAGGCCAGAATCATCTTCACGGCTTTTTCGACCTGCCGCACATTGCCGCTGTAGGTCGGCTTGTAGCCGCGCAGCTCGACGGTGGAGGGATATTCGAACTTGGCCGAGGCGATCTGGACGTCCTTGGGCAGATCGATGAGAACCGGACCGGGGCGCCCGGTGCGGGCGATGTAAAAAGCCTGCTTGACGATCCGGGCGAGATCCTTGATGTCCTTGACGAGATAGTTGTGTTTGGTGATGGGGCGGGTGATGCCGATGATATCCGCTTCCTGAAAGGCGTCGTTGCCGATCAGGGGAGTCGGCACCTGCCCGGTGATGACCACCAGGGGGATCGAGTCCATGTAAGCGGTGGCGATTCCGGTGATGGTGTTGGTGGCGCCGGGACCGCTGGTGGCGATGGCGACGCCGACCTTTCCGGTGGCGCGGGCATAGCCGTCGGCGGCGTGCACCGCCGCCTGCTCATGGCGGGTCAGAATGTGCCGGATGGGATAGTCCATCAGGTCATCGTAGATGTTGATGACGGTTCCCCCGGGATAACCAAAGATAGTGTCGACCCCTTCGAGTTGCAGACACTCCAGTAGAATCTGTGATCCGGTTTTCTTCACGAGCGTTCTCCTCCAGAAAACTGCTTGTAACTGTTCGGGTGGTTGAACAAACAAAATTGCAAAGAAAAAAAGATTCAGGCCTTGCAGATGGCTCCGGTCCCCGCCGAAGTCACTACCGAGGCATAGCGCGCGAGCCATCCACTCTTGATTTTCGGCTCGGGCGCCTGCCAGCGACTGCGCCTTTCGGCCAGAGTCGCTTCATCGACCTTCAGCTCCAGGATACGGTTGGGGATATCGAGCCGGATCACGTCCCCTTCCTCCACCAGAGCGATCGTCCCCCCCTCTGCCGCCTCGGGAGAAATGTGGCCGATGCAGGGGCCGCGGGTGCCGCCCGAGAAGCGCCCATCGGTGATCAGCGCAACGCTCTCGCCGAGGCCAAGCCCCATGAGGGCTGCCGTCGGAGCGAGCATCTCGCGCATCCCCGGCCCCCCCTTGGGCCCCTCGTAGCGGATCACGACGAGATCGCCGGGGACGATCCTGCCGCCCATCAGCGCCGCCATGGCGTCCTCTTCCGAATTGAAGCACCGGGCCTTGCCCTCGAAGACCATCATCGACTCGGAGACGCCGGACTGCTTGACGACGGCTCCCTCCGGGGCGAGGTTTCCGCGCAGGATGGCGATCCCCCCTTCGGGCCTTACGGGGGTCTCGACGGGATGGACCACCTCGTCGTTAACGGAGGCGACGCTGTCGACGATCTGCCTGATCGTCGGACCCGTGAGAGTCGGGTTGTCGAGAATCCTGTCGCGAAGCTGCCACAGAACGGCGGGAACCCCACCGGCTGCATCGAGATCTTCCATGAAATGAACTCCACCCGGATTCATCGAGGCGAGCTGAGGCGTTTCACGGCTCAGGCGATCGAACTCCTCCAGGGGGAGGTCGATGCCGGCCTCCCGGGCGATGGCGAGAAGGTGCAGGACGGTGTTGCTGGACCCCCCCAGGGCGAGATCGACCCGGATGGCGTTCTCGAAGGCCTCCTTCGTCATGATCTGGCGAGGGGTGATCCCCTGGCGCACCAGTTCGACGACTTTTTCCCCGGAGGCAAACGCAATGCGCCGCTTCAGGGACGAGACGGCCAGGGCGGTGCCGCAGCGCACCAGGCTCATCCCCATGGCTTCGGTCAGGATCGCCATGGTATTTGCAGTGAAGAGCCCCTGGCAGCTTCCGGCCGTCGGGCACGCCTCGTCCTCGCACACCTGCAGTTCCTTGGCGTCGATGACCCCGGCCTTGTAGCGCGCCATCGCCTCGAAGGTGTCGGTGACGAAGGAGAAGCGCCGCCCCTGCTCGCCTCGCCCCGTCATCATGGGGCCGGCGGTGACGACGATGCAGGGGATGTCGAGGCGCGCGGCGGCCATCAGCATTCCCGGGGTGATCTTGTCGCAGTTGGTCAGCAGGACGAGACCGTCGAGGCGATGGGCCTCGGCGACCGATTCAATCATGTCGGCGATCAACTCGCGGGTCGGTAGGGAGTAGTGCATCCCCCGGTGCCCCATGGCGATGCCGTCGCAGACTCCGGGAATGCCGAAAAGGAAGGAGTAGCCCCCTCCTGTGTGCACCCCTTTTTCGATGAAACGCTCCAGGTCGCGCATGCCGATATGACCCGGGATCAGGTCGGTGAAGGAGGTGGCGATCCCGATGAAAGGTTTTTCCATCTCCTGCCTGGGAACCCCGGTCCCCATCAGAAGGGCGCGCTGGGGAGTGCGTTCGAACCCTTTGGTAATGGCGTCACTTCTTTTAGTCATGCGTCATCCTCATACAATAAAGACAGGGACAAAATGTCCCTGTCCGCTGATGGCCCTGAAGGTTTGCGGCGGTGAGATCGTTCATCGGCAGCCGGTCTTTCAAACGATTTCAGAACCGGCCGGGATATGTAGCCGAAATGCCCCTAGACGCGCTGCGCCCTTCTGAGCATTCCGAACATCTCGTCTTTTCCGGCGAGTTTGAGTTTCTGCACCTTCTTGCGTTCGACCTCCGCCTCGGGGGTCAGGAAAGATTGCGAGTCGATATTCTGCAGTTCTTTTTCCAATAGCAGGTGCTCTTCATAGAGCAGGCGAAAACGAGGATTGCTGTCGAGCATCTGCTGCACAAGCGCCTGATCCTGTTCCATTTCGTCCATCGCGCACCTCCGGAAAAGGGGTTTGGAAAAGAGCGAAAACGCGATTTTAAAAATAACGAAACCGGTGATAGATGTCAATGAAAGATCTCATCCTCCGACCAGGCCCTCGAATGCCTTGCGCGCCCAGAGAATTTCGGCCTCCGAGGCCCGAATGTAGACCGGATTCAGGGCGACGGGCGAGACCGTGTTGCCCTGCCGCAGCTCGTCCAGAACGAGAGCAGACGCGCTGGAAGCCCGCAGGGGATGAAGGGGCCAGGGAGCGAAATGGGCGCCCCGGCCGAGCCGGCGAACGATAAGGGAGCGGTAAATCTGGCTCCCCCCCCCGATGAAGAGAACCTCGTCGGGCATGGCGGCAAGAAGATTCTCCGGAGAGACGACCCGCTCCCTGTCCACGGGGAGTGCTCTGCCTTGCTCCCAGCGGAAAAGCCCTGCATAGACCTCTTTCTTGCGGGCATCGAGCAGGGCGCAGACCGGATACGGCACAAAGGGGGCCTGCATTGCGAGCGCGCGCAGCGACGAAACCCCGACGGCCGGCTTGCCGGTGGCCATCGCCAGCCCCTTCACGGTGGCGACGCCGACGCGAAGTCCGGTGAAGGAGCCGGGACCGATTACCACACCGAAGGCGTCGATCCCGCCGATCTCCACCCCCGCATCGGAAAGCAGTTGCCGCACCACCACGAGAAGACGGTCAGAATGGGTCGAGGCGACATTGAGCAGTATCTCCCCCATCAGTGTCTCTCCCCGGGAGAGCGCAACGCTCCCCGCGGAGGAGGAGGTATCGATCGTCAGAACCGTCTCGCCCATCACTGCATTCCAACGAACAGCCGCACGATGTCGTTATAGAACGCCAGGATCATCAGCATCAGGATGAGCATGAGGCCGACCTGCTGGGCGATCTCCCGGGCGCGGAGGGACATGGGGCGGCGGGCGACTACCTCATAGAGGTTGAAGAAGAGGTGTCCACCGTCGAGGATCGGGATGGGGAGCAGATTCAGGATGCCGAGCTGAATGCTGAGGAAGGCCAGAACCGTCAGGATGGCCGCAAGGTCGGTCTGAGCCGCCTGCCCGGCGATCTGAACCACCGTGATCGGTCCACCGATGTTGTCGGTGGAGACGTGGCCGGCGAAAAGTTTCTGGATGAAGACGATCGTCAACTTGACGAGCTCAACCGTGCGGTTCGCCCCTGCCTTGATCGAGTCGATGAGACCGAAACGCTTGAAGACGGTCTCCTGCATGGGAGCGACTCCGACGAGGTAGTCGGTTCCGTTGACCTCCTCCCTGACGGGCTTGACGCTCAGATCGATCAGGCGCTCCTCCCGCTCGACGGTGAAGGTCTGCGCCGCCCCTCCGCGCTTCTGGATGAGCCTGCGCAGGTCGTACCAGGAATCGACCGGCGCCCCCTCGATGGAGACGATCCGGTCGCCGACTTCCATCCCTGCGGTCTGGGCCGGCATCCCCGGAGCCACCATCCCGATGATCGGCTCCTGCCAGGGCAGAAGCCCCAGCGACTGCAGCCCCTCCAGGCTCCCCTCTTCGGCCGGGATGGTGAGGGTGAGCAACTCACGGCCGCGCTCGACGGTGAAATTGAGGGGCGTTCCGATATGGGTGATCAGTTCCCGGTTCCCATCGGACCAGGTGCCGATCTCGTCCTGATTCAGAGTGGAGATGCAGTCCCCCGCCAGAAAACCGGCGCGATCCCCCGCCGACTCGGCGACAACGTAACCGACGCAGGCAGGACGCTCGAAATAGGCGGGGAGATTGACCCCGACGAGGTAGGTGATCGGAAGAACGATGAACGGAAGCAGGAGGTTCATCGCCGGACCGGCGGCGATAATGGCCGTTCGGCGTCCGACGGACTGGGCGTCGAAGGAGCGCATTCTCTCCTCCGGAGAGAGCTTCGTCGCGGCCGCCTCCCCCTCTTCTCCTCCCCCTTCTCCGAGCATCTGCACATATCCGCCGAGGGGGACGGCGCAGATCATGTATTCGGTCTCCCCCCAGGTGCGGGAGACGAGACGTGGCCCGAAACCGAGAGAGAATTTCAGGACCTTCACCCCGCAGAGCTTGGCGACGCAGAAGTGTCCCAGTTCGTGGATAAAAACGAGAATGCCGAGCATGACGATACCGGCAATGACGGTGATCATGAACCCTCCGATGGGGAATTTCTGTCGATGAGTCTGCGCGTGCTCGTGCGTGCGGCCCGATCGGCGCGAAGCACATCGTCGATGTACGCGAGAGGTTGGGCGGCGTGCCCTTCGAGAACCTCTCCGATCACCGCCGGGATGTCCAGGAAGGAGATTTCGCCGTTCAGAAAGGCCTCGACGGCGATTTCATTGGCCGCGTTGAGGACCGCCGGCGCCGTGCCGCCGGTGCGAAGCGCGCGGTAGGCCAGTCCGAGACAGGCAAAGCGCGACAGATCGGGGGCCTCGAAGCTCAGCGTGCTCAGAGCGCACAGATCGAGAGGAGGCAGATCGAGCGGGAGCCGCTCGGGATAGGACAGGGCGTAGGCGATCGGCATCTTCATGTCGGGGATGCCGAGTTGGGCGATGACGGAGCCGTCAACGTACTCGACCATTGAATGGACGATGCTCTGAGGGTGGATGTGAACGGCGATACGGTCGGCCTCCAGATCGAAGAGCCAGCGGGCCTCGATCACCTCCAACCCCTTGTTCATCATCGTCGCCGAATCGATGGAGATCTTTCGCCCCATGTTCCAGTTGGGATGCGCCAGGGCCTCGGGCGCTGTGACGTTCCTGAGTTCGGCCAGCGAGCGGTTCCGGAAAGGTCCTCCGGAGGCGGTCAGAATAAGACGGCGCACGTCACCGTGGCGATGCCCTTCGAGCGACTGGAAGATGGCGGAGTGCTCGCTGTCGACCGGGAACAGACGCACCCCCCGCCGGGCGACCGCTTCCATCACGAGGGGGCCGGCCGTGACGAGAGTCTCCTTGTTCGCCAGGGCGACATCCTTGCCGGCCTCGATGGCCGCCATGGTCGGCACGAGTCCAGCGGCGCCGACGATGGCCGAGACGACGATGTCGACCTCGGGGTGGGAAGCGCAGGTGATCAGCCCCTCCACGCAGCACAGGATCTGCGGCGCATCGGGACCTAGAGACCGGCGAAGCCGCTCGGCGGAGGCCTCCGTGAGAACGGCGACACAGCGCGGCCTGAAGCGGCGGATCTGTTCTTCCAGGAGGGTCAGGTTGTTCCCGGCGGTCAGCGCGGTCACCCGGTAGCGTTGCGGAAAGGCGGCGACGATCTCGAGCGTGCTGACTCCGATCGAACCGGTGGAACCGAGAATTGCAAGATTTTTCATCGACTCACATTATCCTGAAACCCACAGGGCGTAGTAGTAGGCCAGAGGAAAAGCAAAAAGCAGACTGTCAAGACGGTCGAGGATACCGCCGTGGCCGGGGATGATCGTCCCCGAATCCTTCACTCCGCAACTGCGCTTGAGCATCGACTCGAACAGGTCCCCCACCTGCCCCGCAGCAGCGACGACGACTCCGAAGAAGAAAACGTCGACAAGGGAGATCTGGGGGAAAAAGGTTGCCCGGACCAGAAACGCTCCGGCGAGGCTCCCGACCAGTCCCCCAAGCGCCCCTTCGATGCTCTTGTTCGGGCTGATGGCCGGATAGAGCTTTCGCCGCCCGACGGCGCTACCGACGAAGTACGCGGCGGTATCTCCTGCCATGATAACCACAAGAACGAGAAAAATCCATTCGCGTCCGAAGGGGAGCAACCGGATGAGACCGAGATGGCCGAGCATCAGGGAAAGGTAGAAGAAACCGAAGAAAACGATGGAAAGATGGACCGTTACGGTGCGCAGATCCTTGAAGCGCAGAAGAAAAAAGACGGCGAAAAAAAGAAACAGGAAGGATGTCGCCGCCTGAACGAATTCGATCCGTCCCGAAGCGATGACCGCCGTAAGGAGGGCTCCTCCCAGGACGGCGAGCCACCCCTCCGTCCGGCGATCGGAAGGCAGACTCATGGCGTAAAGCTCGTGAAGGGCCACGAGCGCCACCGCCAGCACGAAAAGATTGAAGAGAAGCACACCGGAGTATGCGATGAACAGAATCAGAAGGGGCAGAGCGATCAGCCCCGTAATAATCCGCTGCTTAATGACTGTTCTCCTGATCGGGAGCCTCGTCTCCCTCGATCTGGGCGCCGGTCAGACCGAAACGCCGCTGCCGGCGCCCGAATTCATCCAGAGCCCGCCGCAATTCATGCACATCGAAATCGGGCCAGAGAGCTTCGCTGAAGTACAGCTCGGTGTAGGCAAGCTGCCAGAGGAGGAAGTTGCTGATGCGCATCTCCCCGCTGGTGCGGACAAGGAGATCGGGATCCGGGATTCCGGCCGTATCGAGGGCCGAAGAGATCACGTCCTCGTCGATGGCATCGGGGGTGAGGCGTCCCTGCGAAACGTCGCCCGCGAGCCGGCGCACGGCCCTCACCAGTTCATTGCGGGCGCCGTACGAAAGGGCGAGGGTCAGGACCATCTCGTCATTCTGCGCCGTGCGTGCGACCGTCTCCTCCAGGGTGTGTCGCACGTTTTCGGGCAACCGGGCGATCTCACCGATGACCCGCAGGCGGATCCGGCGGCTCAGCAGGGTATCGAGTTCGCTTTGCAGATAACGCATCAGCAGCCCCATCAGGGCGCTGACCTCGCTCTCGGGTCTGCGCCAGTTCTCGGAGCTGAAGGCATAAAGGGTAAGGTAACCGATTCCGAGGGAGCGGCACTCCTTGACGATCTGCTGGACCGTCTCAACCCCCTTCTGATGACCGAAAATGCGGGCGAGGTGGCGTTTCTGCGCCCATCGTCCGTTTCCATCCATAATGATGGCGAGATGTCGAGGAATTTGCATGCGGCGATTCCCGGTGGTGAGACGAATAAAAGATCCCTAACCTATCATGAAACACTGCACTGCAACAAGGGGAAAAGGTCGGAAAAGGAGAGAGGAAAGCGGCAGGGGGGGGGCGGGCCAAAAGGCAGGAGGGGCGCTGAAAGCGCCCCTCCTGGCGAAGCTGAGATCAGTCGACGATGGCGTTGACCGGGCAACTGTCAACACAAGCGCGACATTCGGTGCAGTCTTCGCTGATGACGTACTTGTCGCCACCTTCGGAGATCGCTCCGAGGGGGCAGGTGTCGACACAGGTGCCACAGTTGATGCATTCGTCGTTAATCGTCAAGGCCATTTGGATTCCTCCGTTTGGGTGTGGGAAGCGTCTGGAGTCAGACCTCCATGACTTCCTTTTCTTTGGTGGCGACGATATCGTCCACCTTTTTCACGAACTGATCGGTGAGATCCTGAATCTCCTTCTCGGCCCGCTTCAGCTCATCCTCGGAAATTTCTTTATTTTTTTCAAGCTTTTTTAAACCGTCGTTCCCATCACGCCGCACATTGCGGATGGCGATCTTGCATTCTTCGCCGGTTTTCTTGACCTGCTTGACCATCTCTTTGCGCCGCTCCTCGGTCAGGGGAGGGATGACGATGCGGATCAGGGCGCCGTCGGAAGCGGGATTGAGACCGAGATCCGACTTGAAGATGGCCCGCTCGATGTCCGGTATCATCTTCTTCTCCCAAGGCTGGATGGTGATCAGGCGCGGCTCCGGCACCGCCAGGGTTCCGACCTGGCTCAGGGGAGTGGGGGTGCCGTAGTAGTCGACCCGGACTTCGTCGAGCAGAGCGGTGGAGGCACGGCCGGTTCGAACACGCGCCAGCTCTTTTCTCAGAGATTCGATCGCCTTCTCCATGCTGGAGCCGGCTTTGGCGAGGACGTCCTTGTACATGGCATCATTCTCCTCTGACAGTCGTTCCAATCGGTTCCCCGAAGACCACTCTCTTGATATTCCCCTTCTGGGTCAGGTCGAAGACGACCATGGGGAGGTTGTTGTCCATACAAAGAGAGGTGGCTGTGGCGTCCATCACCTGGAGACCCTTCTTGAGAACGTCAAGGTAGGTCAAACTGCTGTATTTGGTTGCATTCTTTTCCTTGGCGGGGTCCGCGTCGTAGACGCCGTCGACCTTGGTCGCCTTAAGGATGACCTCGGCGCCGATCTCCATCGCTCTGAGACTGGCCGCAGTATCGGTGGTGAAGTATGGATTGCCGGTTCCGGCGCCGAAGATGACGACGCGCCCCTTCTCAAGGTGGCGCACCGCCCGGCGTCGAATATACGGTTCAGCGACTTCTTGCATTTCAATGGCAGACTGGACGCGAGTCGCCACCCCGATGCGCTCGAGTGCATCCTGCATGGCGAGGCTGTTCATGACCGTCGCCAGCATCCCCATGTAATCGGCGCTTGCCCGGTCCATGCCGCGGGACGCTGCGGCCACCCCGCGAAAGATATTTCCTCCGCCGATGACGAGGGCGACCTCCACCCCGCAGTCGACGACCTCATGGATTTCCTCGGCAATGGTCGAGATCACCTCGGGGTCGATTCCGTACCCCTGATTGCCAGCCAACGCCTCGCCACTCAGCTTGAGGAGGATCCTTTTGTATTTCGGTCCAGCCTCCGTCATATGCCCCAACCTCTCGTACGTTGCCCGGCGCCTGTCCGGAGACTCCGGAGAGGCGCCGGATGGTCTCTGAAAACGGCCTAGCTGCTGAGAGCAGCCACTTCCGCAGCAAAATCGTCCTGTTTCTTTTCGATCCCCTCGCCGAGCTGGAAACGGGCATAACGGGTGAGCTCGGCCTCGGCGCCGATCTCCTTGCCGAGGCTCTTCACCACCTGGGCGACCTTGAGGTCGGGGTCGATGACGTAGGCCTGCTCAAGAAGGCAGACTTCGCCGAAGAACTTGTTGATCTGGCCTTCCAAAATCTTTTCGATGATATTGTCGGGCTTTCCGCTCTCCTTGGCCTTGGCCCGCATGATTTCCTTCTCCTTCTCGATGACCTCGGCGGAGACCTCTTCACGCTTGAGAAACTGCGGATTGGCGGCGGCCACGTGCATGGCGATCTGGCGACCGACGGCGGCGACGCGCTCATCATCTGCCTTGGCGGTCTTGATCTCGACCAGAACGGCGATCTTTCCGCCGGCGTGCACGTAGCTGGCGACAAACCCTTCAGGGGTTTCGAAACGGGCGAAACGGCGCACGTTGATATTTTCGCCGATGGTGGCCACCTGATGGGTCTGCTCCTCCCCGACGCTGCGGCCCGTACCCGGGAAGGCGACGCTCAGAAGGGATTCGACGTCTGCCGGTGCCTCCTGCAGAACCGCCTCCGCCACGCCGGCGGCAAATTTCTGAAAGGCCTCGTTCTTGGCGACAAAGTCGGTTTCGGCGTTGATTTCGGCGATGACGCCGCGATTTCCTTCACCGGCGGCGACAACCATCCCTTCGGCGGCGATGCGGCCCGACTTCTTGGCGGCCGCCGACAGGCCTTTTTTGCGCAGGATATCGACAGCCTCTTCCATATTCCCGTTGGCCTCGGAGAGGGCCTTTTTGCAGTCCATCATTCCGGCGCCGGTCTTGGCGCGCAGTTCAGCAACCATCGATGCAGTTACAGCCACAACTGACCTCCTATGTTCTTGGCGACGCGCGACGGGCCGCCAACATGTCGTGTTGATTTCGCGATTCGTTGAAAAAGGCGGCCGAACTCCGGCCGCCTTTCGATGTATCTATGCCTGGCGATCAGGCCTGGGCCGGAGTAGCTTCTTCGGTCGTCTCGACCTCGGGAGCTTCGACTTCGGCCTCTCCTCCTTCGGCGTCGGTGCGCAGGGACGTCTCGCGGGCCTGTGCTCCGTCGAGGCAGGCATCGGCCATGCGGGAGGCAAAGAGCCGGATCGCCCGGATGGCGTCGTCGTTGCCGGGGATGATGTAGTCGATGTCGTCGGGATCGCAGTTGGTGTCGACGACGGCGACCACGGGGATGCCGAGCTTGCGGGCTTCCTTGACGGCGATCGTCTCTTTTTTCGGATCGATGATGAAGATGGCTCCGGGGAGTTTGTTCATCATCTTGATGCCGCCGAGGCTCTTTTCGAGCTTGGCCTTTTCGCGCTCGAGCTCCAGGGCCTCTTTCTTGGTGATCAGATCGTAGGTGCCGTCCTGAGACATCGTCTCGATCTTCTTGAGGCGGTCGATGCTCCCCTTGATGGTGGCGAAGTTCGTGAGCATCCCGCCGAGCCAGCGGTTGTTCACGTAAAACTGGCCGGCGCGCGTAGCCTCTTCGGCAATGGCGTCCTGCGCCTGCTTCTTGGTGCCGACGAAAAGGACCTTGTCGCCGCTTTCAACAGTCTCCTTGAGAAACTGATAGCCGCTCTTGAAATAGCGGACGGTCTTCTGCAGGTCGATGATGTAGATGCCGTTGCGCGCCCCGAAGATATAGGGCTTCATTTTGGGGTTCCAGCGCTTGGTCTGGTGACCGAAATGGACGCCGGCTTCGAGAAGCTGCTTCATTGTGATCTGGGCCATGGACTTCCGTACTCCTTCTGAATGGTTGGTTTCCTCCGCGCCCTTCCACCCCGTCGAACCTCCGCCTCCGCAGCGAAGCACCTGTTCGGACCGGTCCGGGCGCGTGTGTTTTAGGACAACATCTGTCTATAGCATGCCCCCCCCGTCAAGGCAAGCACAAAAGGGCGTTTCCGGTTTACAAACAACTGCGCCTGTACTAATATCCGGGGATGCCCACCGTCCGAATCCATCGCTATCTTCTGCGAGAAATCGCCGTCCCCACCTTTCTTGCACTGGTCGTATTCACCTTCGTTCTTCTCATGGGACGCATGTTGAGACTGGTGGAGATGGTGGTCACCAGGGGGGTTCCCTTTACCGAGATTTTCCAGCTTTTTCTCTACCTTCTCCCTTCGTTTCTCGTCATCACCCTCCCGCTCTCGTGTCTGCTCGGCGTGCTGCTCGGGTTCGGGCGCCTCTCCGGCGACGGCGAGGTCGTCGCCCTCAAGTCCTCCGGCATCAGCCTCTACGACATGCTGCGCCCCGTTCTCTTTTTCGCGCTCCTCGTCTCGGGGGTCACCGCAGCCCTGACGCTGTGGGCCGAGCCGGGAGCCAACACGGCCTTTCGCAACCAGGTCTTCGAGATCGCCGCCAACCGTGCCAGCATCGGCATCCAGCCGCGCATCTTCAACAGCGACTTCGATGGACTCGTCCTCTATACCGAGGAGATGGACGAGCGCACCAGCGTCATGAGCGGGATCTTCATTTCGGACGACCGTCTGCAGAGGGCGCCCGCAACGATCAATGCGGCGCGCGGACGCCTGTTCGCCGACCGCGACACTCTCACTCTGACGCTGCACCTGGAAGACGGCTCGATTCACCGGCGCCCCCCGGCCGCCCACGAGGACTACCAGACGATCCGCTTCGCCAGCTACGACATCAACCTGAGCATGGGAGAGCGCGTGCAGGAAGGGCGCCCCCGCCGGGACAAGGAACTGAAACTCGGCGAACTGCTGAAGGCGCGCGGCGCGGCCGAAACCGACTTGCGAAGAGCGAGCCTGACCGCCGAGATCCACCGACGCTTCTCGCTCCCCCTCGCTCCGGTCCTCTTTGCCCTTGTGGCCGTTCCCCTTGGCATCCAGAACCAGCGATCGGGGCGCGGAGGAGGATTCGCCATCGGACTGGTCGTTTTTCTCGTCTACTATATTCTACACTCTTTCGCGGGCACCATGGCGGTGGAGGGGGGACTTCCGTCGGTTCCCGTCCTCTGGACCCCGACCATCCTCTTTCTGGCCGGAGGGCTCTACCTCGTTCATACCAGCGCCCGAGAGCGGCGTCTGCACTTTCTCGACAGGATCTTCGTCGACGCGCCCGAAGCCCTTCGCCGCCTGATCCATAGACGCAAGAAACGATGAACCTTCTCAACCGCTACATACTGGGGGCGTTTTTCCGAGTCTTCGCCCTCTCTCTCGGCGCCTTCGTCGGCATCTATCTCCTGGTGGAGTTCTTCGAGAAAGTTGACGACTTCATCGAGCATCACGCGCCTGCGTCCGATTACCTCGTCTACTTCGGGACGAAGATTCCGCTGATCCTGACGCAGGTGACGCCGTTGGCCGTCCTCCTGGCGGCCTTCATGACCCTGGGTGGATTTTCGCGAACGAACGAATTGACAGCAATGCGCGCCGGAGGGATCAGCCTGTGGCGCATCAGCGCCCCCCTGCTCGGCGTCGGCCTCGCGGTAAGCGTAACGGTCCTGGCCCTTGCCGAATACGTCGTCCCCGCGGCCGCCGCCAAGGCCAACCATACACTGGAAGTCTCGGTTCGAGGGAAGACCGTAGAATCCCTAAAACGGGAGAATGTCTGGTTCCGGGAAGGGCAGACGATCATCCACGTCGATATTGCCGTCCCTGAAGAATACAAGCTGACGGGGATCCGCTCCTATCTCATGGACGACCAGTTCCGGATCCTCAGCCGTTTTGATGCGCCCCGCGCTGAGTTCCGCGCAGGGGGATGGGTCGCCGAAGATGCGATCATTCGTCATTTCGATCCCGACACGGGGGAGCTCGTCGCCATGGAGCGGCACGCGACGACCGGCGTCGCCATGGAACGAAGTCCCAAAGAGTTCGAAGCGACCGCCATCCGGAACGACGAAATGACCTTCAGGGAGCTGCGCCGCCTCGCCCAGCGGCTCCAGGAGGAGGGCTACGAAGCGGCGCGCTACAGAGTCGACCTGCAGGCCCGTCTGGCGACCCCCTTTTCCAACCTGATCATGGCCTTTCTCGGCATCCCTTTCGCACTGAAGAAGGGGCGCGGCACGAGCCTGGCCATCGGTATCTCCATTGCCCTGGCGATCGGCCTCACCTATTACCTGCTCCAGTCGTTCCTGATGGCCTTCGGCTATGCTGCCGCCCTGCCTCCCGCCGTCGCCGCCTGGGCGCCCAACCTCCTCTTTCTCCTCCTCGGCGTCTGGCTCCTTCTCAGCGTAAGGGAGTAGGGAGGGGCAAGATGACAGAGGACGGAGGACGGAGGACGGAGGATCAAGATTCAAGATTCAAGATCCAAGGTTTACTCCTGGCTCCTGACTCCCAACTCCCAACTCCCAACTCCCGATTCTCCCAAATTGACATGGGTCAAAGGTCGTGCGGGCGATTGGGGTTATTCTTTTGGCTGATTTTCTCTGGACAGAAAGGACCGCATCCATGAAATCCGCCGCCGCGCTCGCCTTCCTTTTTCTTGTGCTGATTGCCTCGCCGGTTCTGGCAAACCCGGTCATCTCGTGCCACTGCTTCCAGGACCGCACTCTCGATCCCTCGCAGCCCTCGAAAGTCGATCCTTACCTTCTGGCGACAACGCAGAATTCTTTCCTCGCCTCGACCTTCGAGGTGAGCCGCTCGCAGGTCGTTCGCAGCCGAATGTCCGGAACGCCTGCCGAAGACCTCTGGATCACCTACTCTTTCGGCCAGAAAACGGGGAACTCCCCCGATGCGTTGCAGAGAGCTCGCCGCTCGGCAGGCTCCTGGATGGCCGCCCTTGCCGGTGCCGGACGCCAGCCCGAGTCATTCGGAGCGCGGATCGCCGAGGCCCTGCGAAGCGGAAGCGAACAGCAGCTCGCCGACGCCCTCGCCGACGAGGCGATCGTGCGTCGCCTGGATATCGAGCTGGCGGCTCTCGATGCACTGCGCGCCGGCGGTGCGACCACGCAGGAAATCCTACTGGCCGCCTTCCTCTCGGGGAGGGCCAAGCGCCCCGCCCTCGACATCTGGTCCGAGGTCCGCGCCGGAGAGACGTCGTGGGGACTCGTCGCCTCCAACCTGGGGGTTGAGCTCAACAAAATGGAGGAGGAGTTCAATCGCCTGAAGAGGTGATCATTTCACCGTGCAAGAGCGGCGACGACGGACTTGAGCCCGGTGACGAGCCGGGCCATCCTGCCGTAGTCGAGGCGGTGGGGGAGGTCGCTCGCCAGATGGTAGGCCGGATCGCGAAAAAGGGCGGTGTCCGTCACCATGACCGCCGGAATCCCCGCCCGCCAGAAGGAGCGATGATCGCTCCAGGAGACGCCGGGGATCGCCTCGAAGATGCTGATCCCTTCTGAGGGCAGAGCCCTCTGGGCCCGGAAGGCGGCGATGGCGCGGTGCACCAGGGTTCTCGAGGGGAGGTTTCCGACAAAGCCGATGAAATCGCCCCTGGAGGGATAGAAGTGGCTCAAGGGGGGCGGATACTTCTGGCTCCCCCGCTCGTCGCTGTAGAAACCGACCGTTTCGATGCAAAGCATCGAAGCGACCTCGACCCTCCGTTCCGGAAGGGTGCGCACATACTCGACGCTCCCCATCCCTTCCCCTGTATCGAAGTAGGGGGGCTCCTCGTTGACGAAAGCGACGAAGCGCACATCCGATGCGAAGCGCTCCGCGCGCAGCGCGCGCGCGAGCTCCAGGAGCGCCGCTACTCCCGAAGCGTTGTCGTTGGCTCCCGGCGACCCGGGAACCGAATCGTAATGGGCGCCGATGACGACGCATCGCCGAGGGGAGACGCTTCCGGGGAGGATTGCCTCGATGTTGCAAAATTTCTCCCCTCGAAAATCGAACGGCAGCATCTCCACCGCGTATCCCATCTCCTGCAGCTCTTCGGCAATATAGCGGCTCGCCTCCTCCAACCCCTCCCGGTTCTCCCGGTTCCTCTCGCCGATCGTCTCAGCCAGGTAACGCACATGGCGCTGCAGCGCCCCTTCCCTTTGCGCTTCTGCGGCGCTCAAGGCCGGCAGAGGACCGAAGCGGGAGCGGCCGGGCATCCATGTGGCATATGCGAAGAATGATAGAAGAGCGAGGGCGGGGATGACGACGAGACCGAGAATGATGAGAAAAACGATGAGGAGCACGGGTCACCTCCGGGAGGATGGGAACAGTGGCGCTCCTGAACAGGCGATCAGCGTAGCGCAAGTCGCCACAGGGAGGTGACCTCCAATGCGCGGGCGGCGTGCAGCGGATCGGCGCTGTCAAAGGCCTTTCGATGGGTCGGGCACGCATCGAGACGATCGATGACCTGGAGCCCAGCCTCATCGAAGGTCCTCAGGAGCTCTTCGCGCGTGCGAAGTCCCAGATGCTCGGCGATGTCCGACAGGATCAGCCAACCTTCCCCGCCCGGGGCGAGGTGCGCGCCGAGCCCTGAAAGGAAGCCTCGCAGCATGCGGCTTTCGGGGTCGTACACCGCATGTTCGAGTGGAGATTTCGGCCGCGCCGGAATCCACGGCGGATTGCAGACCACCAGCGGCGCCCGTCCCTCGGGGAAGAGGTCCGCCCGCACCGCCTCCACCCGTCCGGCAAGACCGAGCCGCTCGAGGTTTTCTCGAGCGCACGCAAGGGCGCGCGGGTCCTGGTCGGTGGCGACGATCCGGGCCACCCCGCGACGGGCGAGAATGGCCGCGAGGACGCCCGTTCCCGTGCCGATGTCGAAGGCGAGCTCCCTGGAGGGAAGGGGCGCTTTCGCCACGAGGTCCACATATTCGCCGCGGATCGGAGAAAAGACGCCGTAGTGCGGGTGAATGCGCGCGCCCAGAGCGGAGATCTCCACCCCGTTCTTTCTCCACTCGTGGGCGCCGATGGCGCCAAGGAGATCCCGAAGGGGGGCGACGTACGGTCCCTCGACCGTCCCGAACGCCTCTTCGCACGCCCGATGCACATCCGGCGCTCGGCGAAGCGGAATGTGGTGTCCGGCCTCGAAGGGGATCAGCAACATCCCCAGGGTGCGCGCGCGCTGCGACTGGGCCAGGCGATGGCGGTGAAAGGCCTCGGCAGGCGAAGAGGAAGGGGGCGCCGGGCGTTTGCCAAGGCTGCGTTCCATGCGCCGCGCCATCGCCTGCAGCAACTGGCGCGCATTATGGAAATCCCCCCGCCACAGAAGAGCCGTCCCCTCGCTGGCGAGGCGGTACGCCGCATCGGCCTTCGTGCGGTCGTCGACGACAACGACCCGCCTGGGCGGCGGCGCGCCGCTCTCCGAGCGCCAGCGGGCGCTTCGAAGCTCCCCTCCTTCGCTCCAGCGGATAATCGGCTCCTCAGTCACGGCAATGCCCTGACTCTCGATGAGATTGCGCATATGCCGAGAATAACACGCGAAAACAGCACTGGAAAGTCAATTCAGCGGGGGGAATCAGGCTCAGCGCTGCCCTGAATGCTTGCAGGCTGTTTCGCGCCGCATCGCATTCTGAACAGAGCCAGCCAGGATTGGCCCGACGCGGGGAAATGCCGTATGGACGACCAGAACCCCTCACGGCGGGACTCCCAGCGCGAGAAGTTGCGCGATCACCTTGTGGTCACTGCTTCGAAACATTTGTGAAAACTCCGACGGCGGCACCCACGTCAGGCCGCCGCATCAATCATAGATTTCCCTTGTCTTCACCCGGCCGCACGTATTAAAACCGCCAAAACTCTTTCTCAGGTTTTCGTCATGCAGGAAGTTCTCTCCATCATTCTCACCTCCGGACGCACCGCGGTCGATCTCGCTCTCTATCTCCTTTTGCCGGTGATGGTGATCATGCTCGCGCTGATGACGGCTCTCGAATCGCGCGGCGTCCTGGCACGGGCGGCAAAGGTCCTCGCCCCTCCCTTGCGGATCTTCGGCGTTCCGGGGAGCGGCGCCTTCGCCATGCTGCAGATCCTCTTCGTCAGCTTTGCGGGGCCGGTGGCGACCCTCTCCCTGCAGAACCGCGACGGCACCGCGCAGCGCCGCATCGCCGCCACCCTTGCCATGGTCATGACGATGTCGCAGGCCAACGTCATCTTTCCGATGGCGGCGGCGGGACTCAACCTCGGCGTCATCCTCCTGACTTCCGTCGTGGGAGGACTTTTCGCCGCCGCTCTCACCTATTTCATTCTGACGCGCTCTCTGGGACGTGAGGACAAGGGGGCGGAGGTGGAGGAGCTCTCCTCCGCCGAACGCCGCACCCGCCGAAGCACCTGGGGGGATCTGGTTGCGGGGGGGCAGGAGGCGGTGCGCATCGTGCTGGCTGCCGTTCCGGCCCTGATCATCGCCATCTTTCTCGTCAACGTCCTGCGTTCGGTGGGGGCCATCGCTCTCGCCGAGCAGATCCTCGCCCCCATCTTCGCCCTGGCCGACCTCCCCTCGGCGGCGGTTCTTCCTTTCGCCACCAAGTACCTCGCCGGAGGGACCGCCATGATGGGGGTCTCCCTCGAGCTGATCCGGGAGGGGACCATCACCATGCAGGAATTCAACCGCATGGCTGGCTTCCTCGTCAACCCTCTCGACATGGTCGGCGTCGCCGTCCTGGCGGCTTCCGGCTCCCGGGTCGCAGCCATCGTCCGCCCCGCCGTCATCGGCGCCCTCGCCGGGGTGCTGCTGCGCGGCATCCTCCACCTGATCATCTTCTGATCGGCAGAGATCGGGGCTGCGGTAGCGCAGTGCAAAAACGCCCCCGAGCAAGCGGCAAACGGAAATCTCAGAAGTATGGATTGGGCCACCAATTTCGTGTCAAACGGCACAGCACTCACCTGCGCGCCAAAGGGCCTGCGCCGAAGAGCGGCTGGTCATTGATGAAGGCGACTCCCTCGGCGGAATGACACTCCATGCACGCCCGTCGCGCCGAGCGGAAAGCTCCTTCGATCGCTCCGCGCTCCTTCTCTTTGAGGGCGGCGTCGAGCTCGCCCCAGGCCGCATCGAGAAAGAGCGCCTCCGCATTGGGGCGCCTCGCGGGGCGCTTCATCAGGCCGTTCTCCACGGCATCGGCGATCTTTTCCCAGTGGTAGTGCGCCAGTTCCCAGTTCCCTCCAGCGATTGCCTCCTCGACATGACCGTAGCGCAAACCCGTCTCCAGCATGACGGCGGAGAAACCTCCTAGATAATGCTCGAGGCGCTTGGCGCGGGTCTCTTCATCGGCGCCCGTCAACCAGTTGTGATCGGTCGTTTTCGTTAGCGATGCCACCGCGGCCGTTGTGACGGTTGCGAGAACCATCGCGATAAGCAATAGTTTCTTCATGGCGCCCTCCCCGGGAAAGAATCTCCCATAGTGTACACAAAGAGTTCAGCCGCGCCATTTGGCTCGCCGCTGCGGAGGGCAGGACTGGACATGCCGGCCTCGACACCGGCTAGAAGAGGAGAAATCAAGGATGTCGACGATGTTGGCCTCCCGCACCTTGAGCGTATCCATACAATGCAGTCCCGACACGGCATATGAATTCGTCACCAACCCCGAAAATCTGACGAAATGGGCGCACGGGCTGGCCCGGTCGGTGCGAAAACAGGGCTCCGATTGGATTGTCGAAACGCCGCAGGGACCCATGAAAATCCGATTCGCCGACGAGAACCGATTCGGAGTGATGGACCACTATGTGACCATGCCGTCCGGGCAGGAGGTCTACGTCCCCATGCGCGTTCTTTCCAACGGTTCCGGCAGCGAGGTCATCTTCACCCTGTTCCGACTCCCCGACATGTCGGATGAGAGGTTCGCCGAGGATATGGAACTGGTCGATAGTGATCTGAGAGCGTTGAAGGTCGAGCTGGAAAAATGATCGGCGTGGAAACTGGGGGGATGGTGCCGCCATGCTCTCCCTTTGCCCCGGCGAAGCTACCGACCGGGAGGGTGTCCAAATCTGGATGAAACGCAAGGATCTGAAGCGATTCTCGCCCCTGCTGGTCCTGGCGATCTTTCTCCTGGCCGTGTGGTCGCTGCACAGCACGCTGGAGGAATACCGGTTCAGCGATATCCTTCAGCAGATAAGGGAATTTCCGACGGCCCGGATCCTGGCGGCTGTGGGGATGACGGCCGTCTGCTACCTGGCCTTGAGCCTCCACGATCACCTCGGCCTGCGCTATCTTGGTCGCCCCCTGCGCCTGGGGCGGATCACTGTGGCGTCCTTTACCAATTACGCCTTCAGCCGCAATGTCGGCTTTGCCCTGCTGAGCGGCGGCTCGGTCCGCTACCGGTTTTATTCCTCCTGGGGACTGAAGGCTGAGGAAATCGTCCGGCTGATCGCTTTTGCCGCCCTCTCCTTCATCCTCGGCATGGCCACCATGGGTGGGAGCATTCTGCTCTTTTTCACCGCTGCCCTGCCGGATCTGCCCCAACTCCCCCTCCACCTCCTGCGCCCGGTCGGCGCTCTGGCACTGGTGTCGGTAGGAATCTACCTTCTTCTGATCTTTCTGCGCCGCAACCCCATGCGCCTGTGGGGGTGGCGGCTCCCCGTACCCACTTTCCGCCAGGCACTGGCGCAGGTCCTGGTCGGCTCACTGGACTGGATGCTCACGGCCAGCGTGCTCTTTGTCCTGCTCCCCCCCACGGTCGACCTGTCCCTTCCGCACTTCCTGCAGATCTATTTCCTGGCGCAGATAGCCGTCGTCATCAGCCATGTGCCGGGAGGCCTGGGCGTCTTCGAATCCGTCTTTCTCCTGCTGACCCCGGGACTATCGGCGCCGGCCCTGTTCGGCGCCCTGCTGGTCTACCGGGGGATCTTCTTTCTGCTCCCCTTCAGTCTGGCCGTGGTTTCACTCCTGAGCTTCGAGGCGCTTCAGCGGCGAGGGAAATAAAGGGCGCGAACCGATCACGTCTTGCAAACGTGGGATCCTGACCCCACCCTCTTGAGAAGTTTTTCCCCATCTGCGGAGGTCCTCCCCAAAAGAAAAATCAGGCGCCTGCACGAAGGTCCCCTCTCTACCTTCATCCCTCAAAAGCAGCCATTCCAACCCGCCTTACGGCAACCGGCAGCTCTGCTGGATGAGTCCAGTATCCGCCCTGGTGGGACTCCGGGTCGCCACATTCCAGTAGAACGATATCCCATTTTTCCTCAACTCAGCAGACATTGGTACTCTTGAGAACCTGTATGGAAGACAAAATGTGCGCAAATATGATGTTTTATCGGGATGGCATTTCGGTTGCAATGGCGACCTGCACCCTTGGGAGGGTTGTACGCCACGTCGACGGCGAAAAAGCGCAACTGCACCATTATCACCGGCGAGCTATCTCGTCGGCAACTGGATGGAGGAGCCGCTCCTTGCCGTAGCCGTTTTCTTTCCACGCCAGACACTTTTTCGATGACAAGGAGAGCGCAATGGATGTTCCGCCCGCCACCCATCCGGTGTGGAGTGATATCGCTACAGGCAGGCTGAAGCCCGAGTTCGACTTTCTGGCTGCAAAAATCATTGTCGGCACCATCTCCAGGAAGTTGGCCAGTGACCAGTCGATGGCTCATCTCTGGACGTATGTGCACGAACTCAGGGAAATCTTTGTCCAGAATGCAGATCTGCCCAAGGTGCAGAGGGATCTGAAAAAAATCTTCGGTTAGGAGCAAACCATGGGACAGATCATGTACAGCCTGGAGGATGTCAAGCAGCAGATCACACAGGGCCGCAGGCTGCTCCTGGCGGGGGACGAGGCGATATTGCGGCAGTTGCCACCTGGAGAGTGGATCGGGGGGACGATCCCGTACTTCATGACCGCCGAGGGGGGCGTCTGCGCGCGTGACCGGATCCACGTCACGGAATTGCCGCCATTCGTCACCGGGGTCGATATCCGTACCTACGACGAAGAGAGTATCTCCAGGGTCTACTCAGATACCCCTGAACACGGATTCAGCGTCATCATTATACCGGCGCTCAGCCAAACGCATTATTCATTTGCCCTGAATGCCCCCAACTACCAGGGGTTCGCCATCCACCCCCTGATCGGCTGGATTTCCGGTGTCCATCTCAATGATCTCGGTCGCTCGACGGCCAAGGTCTTCAGTGGCTCCGGTGCGCACACCTGTGAGGAAGGGGCGGTGGTCATGCATGTCGCTCTCCCCAGGAACAAAACCGCCGAGGTCGGCATCGTCAACATCTTCGAACAGGGGGATGGGGACAACATCACCTTCGGGGCTGATTGTTTCAGCACCAGCGAGGCGTATATCAACGGCCAGAAGAAAAACTTTGGCGAATACCTTTATGAAAAACGTCTGGACAAGCGACTTCCCCTGGTGGCCGATTATTGTGGAGCGATGATTAACACCAGTTTTCAGGAGGGGGAGGAGCGGGTGCAGGAGGTCAGTTTCTATGCGCCGGTCTTCAGCGGCTTACGCTACCGGCATGCCAAGCCGGTCGTTGATGCGGCAGAACGTTTTGCCACCCTGATGCCGAAGGACTCGCAGGAGCAGATCCTCTTCTCCTGCAACTGCATCCTGAACTATCTCTACTGCGAACTTGAAGGCAAACAGATCGGACTAACCGGACCGGCCACTTTTGGAGAAATCGCTTACCAGTTGCTTAATCAGACTATGGTCTATCTGCGCATAACCGATCTGTCCCCGAAAGGGTAGCCTGTAATTACAATTGTCGTCTAATTTTTGAAAAGATCGGATCGCCAGCGTTGCCACGAAGCATCACGTGGTAGACAGCACCAGGGTAATGGAGGCGAGGTTAGCGGGGCATGGGAGGAGATTAGTGACAGGATGTCTGAATGTCAAGCCTGACACCGGGAGTTCTTCCCTGTTCGGCGCCCTGCTGGTCTACCGGGGGATCTTCTTTCTGCTCCCCTTCAGTCTGGCCGTGGTTTCACTCCTGAGCTTCGAGGCGCTTCAGCGGCGAGGGAAATAACACCAGGAGCCAAGGGTCGGTGCGCCCCGGGATCAGAGTTTCTGCAACACGAAGAACACGTAGCCGTAGCTTTTCGAATGCCGCCGGAACATCTCGATCTCGGCCTCGCACTCGGCGTAGACCACTTCTGCTTCGGCTGCACCGGCGTTTTTTATCCTCAGTTCCTTGAGGCGCTCGAGCATCGGTGTGTAGTAATCGTCCCACCATGCGCTTTCGGGAAGATTGAAGTTTCCGATCACCCGGTAGCCGCTGGCGGCCAGCCGGCGCACTTCGTCCGCAGTTCTCATGTCCGGGTAGACGTTGTCGAAGTAGGCCTTGGCCTCGGCCGGTGGCTCGCTCACGAACCAGCACATCTCGGTGAAAGCCAGATAGCCCCCTGGCTTGAGAAAGGTCCTGAAGTCCTTCAGACCGCGCTCAAGTCCGATGATGAAGATCGAGCCCTCGGCCCAGAGCAGATCGAAGCTCTCTTCGTCAAAGGGCATGTCGATCATGGAGAGCTCGCGCGTCTCGATGTCCAGGCCCTTCCGTGCGGCGGCCCGGTCCAGGGAGTCCAGCAGTGGCCGGTAGTTGTCAATCGCCAGGATTTTCGTCTTCAGCTCCTGTGCGAGGATCTGCGTCTGCATACCGCTTCCGCAGCCGATATCCAGCACTCTGGGATGTGACGGCAAATCCTTCAGCAGACCGAGGGCTCTGAGGGTGGCCTCCCTGCAACCCGGGCCCTGCCGAGGCAGACCTTTGAAGAGTTCGTAGAAGTATTCCATTGCCAAAATGTTTGTCCCTGGGGTGGCTGATTTTACCCCCAAAAATCGGCCTACAGCCTGTCTCAAGGGGTGATTTTAGGACATTTCCTTTTAGTTCTAGCCACTTGAGTTGGTCCGACCCGGGGGGGGCGGGGGGGGCTAACCCGATCAGTTCTTATCCTTGCCCGGAAAATAAATCCGTCCCCTTTTGGTTATTAGGGTTATGCCATATCATCTGGTAAAATACCCAGCTTGCGTGTGGCCGTCCTTACCAAGGAGTCATAAGCTTCACAAACATCATCTGCACTTCTATGGAGGGCCTCGACAGCACGGCGGAACCGCTCTGGTTGCTCAAACTCCCATTCAGCCGGCACCGAATTGCAACCGTTTATATGGGCAGGAAATGTTTCTAGGGCAATTGCCTTTTTCATTACTCTGATTTTTTCAGTCAAATCGGCGCGCAACCCCTCTAAATCAGGGTCGATAAATTCAAATAGAGGGTTTTGGCATTGCTCCCAATATTTTGACAAATCCTTCGTTTCGCTTCTTTCAAATGAGGCACCAGCAAAATTGTTGTCTCTCAGAAATTGTATGGTCCCATTCCACGGCAAAAATTTCAGTAACGTTCGATATACCTTCTTATCCGTCTCAACAACCTCTTCGCGGTTAGCCGTTCCCACATTCCCGGCCACCTTCTGGTACCAGTTATCTCTGTGCCTTTTTAGCTCTTTAATAGTGTATTTGCAGCCCTTCGGGTGGCTGTGATCATATGAACGCATGTCAGCGTGGCAGTCGAAACAAAGAGGGATAGCATTTTCAAAAGAATCTTCACCCCCATCTCTTTTCGTCACGATATGGTGAACTTCTATTTTCGTTCCGCAAAATCTGTGGCAGATGCAGCAATGCCGCCCTGATGCGACCAGTGCATCCTCTTTAATTTGAGGTGTGAATCCCATTCAATCTCCTCTTAATGGCTTTCTTCCGCCCGAGTGGATGGGTTTGTTATGCCTATACTCGAAAAAGCGCTGACACATCAAGTCCTGGCACACCTTCTTCCCCAAGAGCGAGGTCAAGCGTGTGCACGATCCAGTCAGCCATTTCGTCTTTATAATTTTTGGCTCCGACGTGGTTCAGACGACGATTCACCGCACCTGCAACTAAATCTGCTAGTTGAACGAGTGCGCTGCTCCTAGATGATACAGTTTGTATACTTTCAATTTGTAATTGATCTTTATAATGCTGGGCGAAATCCGCAGCGACTCTTCGCGTCATTTCTGAAAGGATAAATGGGTCAAGAGATTGTTCCTCGTCTATTGTCACTCCTATTTCCCTAGGCAAGTCGACTCTGCCCTGCTCAATTTCATGTTCAGCACCGCGGACCAACATATGCTCGTGAAGCTTCTCTATAACCTCTTCTATTTTTCGTTTCGTTCTTGATTTCTGCACTGCGATTACTTTAAAGCTAAGAAACTCTCTATTCTGTTGAATCACGCCAAGATAGTCCCTGAGCGTATCGAAATCCATTTTTCCAAATTTTGCAAAATGGATCTCTCTACCTGCCCATGCGGAAGTCTCTTTCCATTCATTTATAGCCTGGGTGACCTTGAATACTGCTCTACCACTAAGTACCCAAACAGCGGCAACAATCACAAAATCGTGAGTTTTGCCTGTCTCGTCGGCAAATACATGAATTACTCTTTTTGGTGCGACATCCTCGAGAACCGATTCATGCATCACTTCTTCTTGTTTCTTCCGATGATGTTTAATCTTCTCATCAGCCTGAAATAGGCCGTATTCGTTTTGTATTTTTGCCCGTGCGCGTACGATGTAGTGAAGGCGCTCCAACTTAAATAGGTCTTTAGGAAGAATTCCCGATGGATTGTAGATGTCGGGCTGAAATGTCTCCCAATACTTCAGTGCCAATTTGATGTCACTGTTACGAGAATCCGGGAAAAGGTTTAGAATCGCGGCGACCTTCGCTTTTTGAGTTGAGAAATTGCCACCAGCGAGGGATGCAAGAAGCTCTTTCTTTTCCTTTTCGATTCGAGCAAGCTTTTTCAGGTCTATGGACTTCTGTTCCTCGCCCGATTCATATTCATCAGAGACCATTTGATCACCCTTTCAAGCATAACGTTGCGGAACACGCTGCTGAAAAGCCGTCGCGTGCATCCGGCTTGTTATACACTCCTGAGTTTCTCTTCGAGCTTGTAGACGATTTTGTCTGTCACAAGGTCAGTGTTGCTCGGATCGCATCCCTTGAAGTCAATTCCTATTAGATCCTTGGGAATACCTACAAAAGGAGTGTCGTCCAGATAGATTGGAATCACAGCGGAATCCTCTACTCGGGGCGTGAAACACTCCCTCTCGAACGTCGGCCAAATCTTCTCTGCGTGATGGAAGTCGAGCAGACAGACAATATACCTTGCCTTAGTTCCGAAGATCTCCTTAAACTGCTGAGACCAAGCGGTGCCGAGATAATTCGCCTCGTAGTACTGATCGTAGAAGATGGTGCAGTCTAAAATTTCGAGCAGATCCACGATCGTCTTTGCAAGGTCTCTATTTTCGCCGGCGAACGAGATCGCAAAATCCCAATCAAAGGTGTGCGGATCGCTCCTGAACCCACAGTCCTTTCGCATACTCTCCCAGTCGAGGTGCTGCAAGTAGTAAAAGAATGCGGGGTCCTCAATAGCGAATGTCTTCGTGTCAGCATTGTAGTAGAAGAACCGATCACAGATGGGCTTCGACTCCAATACGATAGTGATGCGTCGCTCCTTGATGTTGTTGATGCTTCCCCGTACGTCGGGGTGAGCGTTTGCCAGCTCGTTGAGATCTGCGATCGAACTTCCCTGCGCCGCTACCAAACGAAGCAGTCGGAAGTAGGGGTCGTTCGTGGGCCGGAAGCGCTTGCCGCGGGCAAACTCCTTGACTGGTTCTCTGTACGTGTTGTCGAGTCTCGCGACGATGCGAGCTCGGACATCATCTTGTCGGTACGCGAGTGTTCTTTGGGAGTCCTGGGTCTCGAGGATGTCGTGGCTAAGGCAGATCGCCTGACACGTCAACTGCGTCAGCCAGTAGTCCCCCTTGGTCTCGTTGAAAATGGCGTCCTTGTCGTCCAAAAGGACGTTCAGCTTCTCCTCTCCTCGGCTGATCATCCGAAGGGCGATTTCCTTGTCTGCAGGCTGTATCCTGTGTATGCCGCATCGTTTGGCAATGTCATGAACGAGAAGGATGAGTTCACTTCCTACCTTGTTTATTCCGATGAGGACCAACTTTGGGTGTAAGGAGGCGTCAAAGTTCTCGGCAGCAACCTTCACCAGATCGGCAATGCGGGCCTGCACGGAAGAATCCAACCTATGGAAATCATCGATTATCCACTTACCTTGAAGCGTTCCGTCGGCAATCGATAGGATGCGTGCCATATCGCTGGCCGTGCGTGCAGAGAGGTATCCGAAGTCTCCGTGCGGGAAGGCGTGCTCGATGATCTTCTTCGCGACGGTTGTCTTGCCAGTGCCTGATTGGCCCTCAATGATCGTGGGCTTGCCTGGATTCCGTATGTCGACGAGTATCTCGTTGTAGTTTGGTGGTTTCACGAAGGTGAACTCGGGGACCCCTTCCGTTCGGAATACTTCCTCTACTGGATACTTCATTGGTTTCTCCTGCATAACGCTGCTCTTCAGCGAGCACGGGGTTTTTGCGATCCGCTGCGATAGCCTTGTTAGCACTATTTGTCACTTGTACTAGCAGCTCGAACAGATATGTACTTGCCGAGTATCAGCAGGAATGCGCCAGTAAGCGCGAGGACTAAACTGATTGTGGAGAACAACGAAGCTTGGGCTTTACGTGCTTTACATCGTTCATCCCTCATTTCAATCGCGTTGGAAATAGCTTGCTTCGCTCGCGTACTGGTTTCGTATGCTTTCTGCTTCCGCTCTTCGGGCTCTTCTATTGCTGTTAATGACGAGATTTGCGCCAATACGCCGAGGACCTCAAGATTCACTCCCTCTTGGATTAAATACTGCCATTCCGGCAATTCGTTATCCCACCAGCCAGAAAACTCAGCCTGCCAGAACGTAGCAACAAAAAGGATGATCAGGCCAGCGAGTTCCATTCTTAACCCAAGGGTTTCGTGATTCTTCCGCATGCGCAGTTCTTTGTGTGCTAACGAGCTTAGAAAAACCATTCGGACGAAGTAGGGAACACCGGCTGAACTATTTTAGCGCCCGGTGCCCCCTGAAAAACTCTCCGATCCCTTGTCGCTCCCCCTGATTTTCCCTCGTACCCCAATGGTCCCGGGGTCGGACCAAGCCAATCCATTGATATCTAAAGACAATTACCCCCAAAATGGTCATTATTCAGAACTATGGGCCAATTTTTAGGGGTGAAATGACCCCATAGCTGCTGTGTTTTTCCTGACGAAATCCGCGTGGGGCGCTACGGTCGATACAGATGTTATGCGGCCTTTTCCCTATTGGCCATTTTCACCTAAGACGACGCCGGGCACCTTTACGCGGCCGCCGCATCCCCTGACCGCCCGGCGTCAGCATTCGCTGTGCTGGAGCTGCGGTGCTCATACCGTGGGTCGGACCAAGCCAACTACCTGATTCAACATTGAATTCTCCACATTCTGGCCCTAAAAAATGGCTTAAAATGCGATTTTCGGGGGCAAAATGACGCACTCGGCTTCGGAACCCCAAGAACACAAAAGCCGCCGGACCGTTCTGCAACGGCCCCGGCGGCTTCTTATCGGTCTTTTCAACTCTGCCCGTGAAAAAAGCATCCCCCCTGCCCTTCCCCAAGGAGTTTAATGCGGTCACAATATACTTTTCTAATCCGGCATGTCAATGCAAAAGCCCGCGAGCCCCTGGTTGGGATCGC
>JARFUG010000142.1 GCA_029289095.1 Desulfuromonadales bacterium | reverse complement strand
CCGAGAAAAAATGAAGCAATACGATGAGATCTACCGTGCCGCGCTGCGCACGTGGGGAGAGGATGCCCAGTTCGACCAGGCCGTGGAGGAGTGCGCGGAACTGATCACCGCGCTCAAGCACTACCGCAGGGGAAGGGTGTCTCAGGAAGCAATCGTCGCCGAGCTCGCCGACGTGGCTCTGATGGTGGGGCAGCTTTCGTACATGCTCGGGGAAGAGAAGGTTGAGGAGGCGATCGAGGCCAAGGTCGAAAAGCTGCGCAGGCTTCTGCAGATCTGAATCTTCAGAACCGTAGACCGGGATAAGGCCCGAAAGCCGCTCCCGGCAATCTGCCGGCAATATTGTTTATGCCAGCCTACAATCAGATCGCCTCCTCCTGCGTCCATGCGCGCAGTTTCTCCTCGATAAAGGCAATCACCCGGGTGTGCTGCTCCTGACCGCTCCCCTCGACGTTCAGGGGCTCGCCGAAGGCGATATGGATCGTTTTTGACGGAACGATCGGTCCGAAATCCTTGAACATCCGGCCGTTCCTCCAGGCGTCCGTCTTCAGGGCGACGGGAACGACGGGGACTCCGGCGCGCTTGGCCAGCTTGATGCCGATGGTGTTGAACTGCGAAGGGGTGAAATCGACAGTCCGGGTCGTCTGTGGGAAGACGACGATGGAGATGCCTGATTCGATCCGTCTGGCTCCTTCTTCCATCACGACTTTGAAGTCTTCACGGGGATTGACGCGTTCGACGACCACCGGATTGCGCGACGTCATGATATGCCGAAAGACGGGGTACTCCACCAGGCTCTTCTTGACCACGAAGGTCACGCGTTTATGCAGGCCGATGAAGCTCGGCAGAACAAAGGTCTCCAAGGTGCTCATGTGGTTGCCGATGAAGACGCAAGGCCCCGGTACCGCGGCAATGTTGTTCACCCCCTCGATCCGGAGGCGGGCTCCGACCGCTTCGAGCATCTCGATGATCCGTTTGCTGCTGGCGGTCCACGCAGTATTGTCGAACTCTCCCCGCCGGGCCAAACGGCTCGAACTCCAGACGAGCCCGAACATCGGCAGATAGAAGAAGAACGAGGGAAACATTTTTCGCAGCGGTGCGGCAGGCTGCTGAGGGCTTTCGTAATCGTCGTCACACGAGAGCTGAACGGGCAAGGCTTCCTCCGGATTGCAAAAACAGATCAGAATATGGCGGCAAGTCGCTCATACGATTTGCGCAGCCGCCGGGAAACGGTCAGGAGAATCCCCTCGAGGAGCTTGATGCCGAGGGACGGTCTTTCGGAAAGAAGCTGCTGAAAGCTCTCGCGGGTCAGGATGATCAGGTCCGTGGTGTCGACGGCTGAAGCGGTCTCATAGCGCGGATCGCCCTGTAGAAAGGAGATTTCGCCGAGAATGGCGCCGCGGCTGAAAATCCCCAGAACGATCGATTTGCCGCCGAGCTCGGTTTTCTTGTTGATCTGAATCCGTCCGGAGACGACAAAGGCGATATAATTACCGGGATCGCCGTCATTCCAGATGGTCGCTCCTGCGGGAACGCGACGGCACCGGAAGTAATGAGCGACCTGGCTGAGATCTTCGTCGGCGAGGAACGTCAGGAATCTCAGTTCATCTTTCATTCGTCCGCAAAGGCGATCGGGGCATTCCCCCTTTCTGCACGATTCTTCATCGGTCAGGACGATTTCGTCTACGTGGGGCGCCGAGGGGTTCTTCATCAGAGACTCCATTTGCATATTTCCCCTGCGGGGATCGGTTGGGGATTATACGATCTTTTTCATCCCGGTGCAGAAAAAACTTTATCAATCGATCCGAGGCGGTCAATGCCTCTCATCCCCGTGCACGAGAAGCGTGCGCGGCCTCGGACGATTTTTTCCCAGGAGGACTGCCATGATCGAATTGCTGCAGAAGAGACGAAGTGTAAGACTTTTCAAAGCCCGCCCCATTGAGCCGGAGAAGATCGATGTGCTGATAGAGGCCGTTCTTCGCGCACCTTCTTCGCGGGGAAGAAACCCTTGGGAATTCGTCTTCGTCACAGAGTCGCCAACTCTGGAGGCCTTGGGCAAGGCGAAAGAACACGGCTCGGGCTTTCTGGCCAAAGCCCCTCTGGCCGTGGTCGTCTGCGCCGATCCCGACAGGAGCGATGTGTGGGTGGAGGACTGCGCCATCGCTTCGATCATTCTCCAGCTCACCGCGGAGTCTCTGGGTCTGGGAAGCTGCTGGGCGCAGATCCGCCTGCGCGGTCATGGGGACGGCCGAAGCGCTGAAGCGCACGTCAAGGAGGTCCTCAGCATCCCGGAGGGACGCACCGTGGCGGCGATCATCGGCATCGGATATCCCGAAGAGCGACCTGCGCCGCATCCGAAGGAGAGTCTGGAGTACGGGAAGATCCATCGGGATCGATTCGGGAGGTAGGTCGGGAGTCGGGAGCCGGGAGCCAGGAGCCAGGAAGCCAGGAGCCAGGAGCCAGGAGCCAGGAGCCAGGAGCCAGGAGAATGATAGACT